>CAWVZQ010000647.1:0-2102 GCA_963934405.1 uncultured Opitutales bacterium
GTGATCGTCACTTCTTCGCCGGGATCGGCCCAACCCCAAACGGGAAGTGATAGATCCCGCTGGAGCACCATATGATCTCCGAATACCGCTGACAGTTCGATCTCGGCTTGTAGTAATCCCGTAGGCAAAACGAAGCTTAGGAGTGTCAGCGATTGAAGAAAAGTGAATCGAGCAAGGTTCATGGATTGATTTTTTTGAGTGGGAGCTGGGGCTATTTGTGCAATATTAAATCGGTCAAACTTTCTCGAGGATATTGCCCTTTAGACCGTCGGTATGAAGGGCAACGCATGAACAAAACAGGAGTAGGCGCAGGTTCAGTCCGGTAATCATCCCCCTTATGGTTCCGTCCGCTGGATCTTTGGGCAAGCTTGGAAACCATGGAAACGTACTTTTGGCTAGGAAAGGTTTTCTTTTGGGAGTATGTTATTAAATGGATGGCCTTGAAGAATTTTTCTCCTTTCCTGACCCTGTTTTAGCTGGTCTCGTCAGGAGATGAGATCATAGTTGTTTAGACCATGCTGAACATTTTCGACGAGAGCAATTCTCTGAGCCGAAGAAAGCTCCTTGGCATAGGAAGTCTGGGTTTAGGTGGTTTGTCCTTGGCTTCTGTTCTTGGAGCTAAGCTCGGGGCTGCTAGTTCCGAAGGCAAACCGAATCCGCTTACCGGGAAATCCGTCATTTTTCTTTTTCAGCAAGGAGGGCCTAGCCAGTTCGAGACCTTTGATCCAAAGCCCGATGCCCCCGAGGGCATTCGTACCGTTACCGATGTCATTCCAACCTCCATTCCGGGGGTTCATTTCGGTTCTGCCATGAAGCAACTGTCAAAGTTGGCCCATAAACTAGTTACGGTTCGTTCCTTTCGTACAAATAATAGCGGGCACAATATTCGCCCGATCGTGGGGCCTGAGTCGTTGGATGCTAACATCGGTGTCCACTTTGCCCGAGTGGCAGGAGCGACTCGTTCGGGTACGGGTATTCCGACCAACGCCATTCTCTACCCTGCGTCCGTGGATCCGGGAGTGCCGGGCCCTTCCGCTCGAGGGGATCTGACTGCGACAGGCCCGCATCCATCAAGTTTTGCTCCCTTCGTTCCCGGGGGGAAGGGCAACCTTCAGGCAGACATGAAGCTAAGTCTTCCTCGTGAGCGTTTCTTGAATGGTCGAAAGTCTCTTCTTGCGAAACTCGATCAATTGAAGAGTCAGGTGGACGACGATGTTAACTTGAGGGTAGTCGACGACCTGCAGTCTCAAGCCTATGAGGTTCTTCTCGGAGGTGGGGTTTCCAAAGCTTTAGACCTTTCGCAAGAGGATTCTCGGGTTGTTGCCGCTTACGATACATCGCATTTTCATGGCGGTAAACGATGGAACAAAGTCTCTCGTGGACGATCCGGTTACTACAACGCCCAAGCCGGTTCCATCGGCAAGCTGCTTCTCATGGCTCGCAGGTTGTGTGAGGCTGGTTGCGGATTCGTTACCATCCATGCGGGTTATGCCGGAGTTTGGGATATGCACGCTGATGGAAATAACTTAAACATGCGTGATGGCATGGAAGCTGTGGGCGGAAGCTTTGATCATGCTGTGGCGGCGTTCGTTCGGGATCTTGAAGATCGTGGAATGCAGGACGAGATTATGCTCGTTTGCTGTGGAGAAATGGGTCGCACTCCCAGAATCAACAAAAATGGCGGTCGCGACCATTGGAGTAGGTTGTCGCCGTTGCTTCTTTACGGCGGCGGTATTGGCGAAGGCAAAACCATCGGTGAATCCGATAAACATGGCGGAGAACCGGCTTCCTCTCCTTATGATTCATCCCACCTCGTTTCTTCGATCTTACGAACCGTCTTAGATCCGGGTATACTTCGTCTTGATCCTAGTATTCCCGAAGAGATTAATCGGCTTATCTCGGCTTCACCCATTGATGGGCTTGGGCTAGGTTGAAGCCTTTCGAATGTAAACTTCCTTCTATAAAGTATTTGTTTCTTCCGATGAGACATTTTGCCACGCATTTCTTTCTCAACGCATTTGCATGCCTTTGTTTGCTGGGGAATGGAAATGGCGAAAAGGCTAGCGACCATTGGGCTTTTCAAGCCGTTGCCGATCCCGAAC
>CAWVZQ010000648.1:0-2102 GCA_963934405.1 uncultured Opitutales bacterium
ACTTAATGATTTCGGCTCGCCCCGAGCTCCCGGGAGTGAAGCGTTCGTTGCCACCCTCGAGTTCGACGTACAACTTGCGACGACCGGAGGCCGGGTCTACCGTGGCGGAAAGGCGGGTGACGTTTCCCTCGAAGATTTGAGGACCCATTGACAAGAGAGTTACCGCAACTTCCTGACCTTCCGCTGCTCCGGCAAAGTCTTCTTCGTTTAGAGTTACTTCCACCAGTCTTTCGTGAGAAACGACCTTTCCCAAATGAGTTCCGGCGAAAACCATGTCGCCGGGGGCGATCAAAAGGTTGGTCAACAGTCCGTCGATCGGAGATACCATGGTCATTCCCGCGATTTGCGTTTGTAGGCGAGTTTCATTTACTCGCAAGTCTTCCAGTTGCTGACTTTCCGTTAACTTTTCCTGTTCGAGTTGAGTTTCGAGTTGGCGTACGGCATCTTCGTGTTTCTGTAACTCGGCCAAGGGGAATTTATCTTGGTCGGCGAGGGTTTTTAAGGATTCGAACTCACGGCGAGCAGCTTCAAGCCTCATTGCCTTCACTGAGCCTGCGGCAATTCGTTTTTCATGAAAGTCACGCTGGTAAAGAACCTGATCCAAATTCACTTTAAGATCATAGGTGTCCATTTTTACCAGGGTGGCATTGTTTTCTACCGAAACAGGTTTGCCATAAGGTTTCATTGCCGTCTCGACGATCAATCCGGTTACACCGGATACAATGTTGTACGTACGGTCGGCCAGAACCACCACGTTGCCGGGGACGCCGTCACGAACGGTTCCTATGCCGGCGGGTCTAACGATTACCTCGGGAATCGCCCCCGCGATAAACCACCACGTTAGAGCGGATAAAGCCCCGATGGGGAGACCGATCTTAATCAAGAACTTCATGTCAAGTTATTCGGGGTCGAACGCTGATGCAAATTACATTAAAGGCGTAATCGTTGAACTTGTCAAAGATCCGTTACTTACTATTTGCGCCAAGTAGGTGTACGTATTGCGAACGCACATTCAAGTAGTTGGCTACGGAAGCAAGAAGCGAGAGTCGACTATGGTCGAGGGCAAGTCGGTAGGTGAAAAAGATCTCGGGAGTAATGCGGTTGCGGTCGAATTCGATCTGGCTTTTTTCAAAACGGTCTTCGGCTGCGTTTACCAGTTGTCGGCTCGATTCGATAATGCGTCCCAGCGTAATTAAGTGATCGCGCAGGTTCTTTACTTCCATGCGAAGCCTTCGGGTTTCGCGGTCAAGTTGCATCTCATAACGCCGTTTCCTCGCGAGTGCGGACTGCTTTTGACCACGACTATTGGAAGAGTCGAAAACAGACCAATTGGCTTCCACGCCAACAATGACGTTGTTTCGCTCAATTGAAGAAGTACTATCATGCAAATCTACTCGATCTTGATAAAAACCGCCTACCAGATTCAACTTTGGTCGTAATCCAGATTCCGCAACAACGATACGATTATTTTCCATCTCGATCGCTCTTCCTATGGTTTCAAGACCTATGGAGGAAATAATCCCCGTAGCTAACGGTAGGTTTTGGGCAAAGATGTGATTTTCGCTAAATTCGATAAAGCGACTGGTCATTGAAAGGCTAAGGTTGCCGTCAAATCCCGTATCATCCCTAAATATTAATTTACTTTGGCTTAACTTTCTTTCGAGTTCGGCAAGATTTATGCGTTGCTGGAGAACAGCTGTCTTCGCTTCCGAAAGAGAAAGCTCGGTGACGAGACCGAGCCGAAGCCGCTCAGCCATTCCCTCGGCATTTGATTTCGCCAATTCCAAGCTGCGTTGGGCAAGTTCCATGCCATAGGTCGAGAGAATTAAACTCAAGTAGTCGGAACGGATTCGATCCGAAAGGGTATTAAATAATTCTCCATATGATTCCGCAGATGATTTTTCAGCTAATTCCGCAATCCGACTTTCGGCCCGCAAGGCACCCCAGTGATAAAGTGGTTTATGGACGTAAGCGGAAGTCAAAAAGCGGTATTGCTGATAGTAGTCGGTGTTTGGCCTGTCCTCGTGAAGGGAGTGTCCGTTCAAGGCAACGGAGAGGCGAAATCCCCGCTTGGAGTCGGCTACCATACGATTGGCGGTAGC
>CAWVZQ010000649.1:0-2097 GCA_963934405.1 uncultured Opitutales bacterium
GGCTAATTGCTCGTGCTCGTCCGGATCTTCGGCAATCGCGATGATTGCTCGCGGGACGCCGGCCTTAACCAGTGTCAGGTCTGCTGCTTGCCCTTGAGACAGAAGGAACGGGAATAGGGAGAGTAGTGACAGGTGTTTCCTCATGTCGCAGGTCGTTTATCGGTTCAGCGTCCAGCTAAGTCCCGGGTGCTCGACGCGGAACTGCACGATGCGCGTGTGCTCGACTTCCGTTACGTACACGGTGCGGCCATCGGGGCCACCGAAGCAGAGGTTGCTGGGGTTTGCGCCCAGAACGTCGACTTCCTTGAGGATTCTTCCCTCGGGGGAGAGGATTACCACAGTGCCTTTGCCGTGCCGTGTGACATAGAGATTGCCCTTGGCGTCGCAGCGCATGCCGTCGAACCCGTGATCCTCGAATTTCTTCAGCAGGCGCTTCTTCTCGACCGAACCATCCTTCTTGATGGAGAAAGCCCAAATGTTTCGCTGCTTTGACTCGTTGACGTAAAGCGTTTTGCCGTCGGGGCTCACCTCGATGCCGTTGGTCGTGCCCATGTCGTCGGCGAGGAGCATGACCTTTCCCTTTTTCGAGATTCGCCAGAGTTGTCCCGTTCCCTTTGCCCAGCTCGGGTCACTGGCGTATAGGTTGCCCTTGGCGTCGATGGCCAAGTCGTTTGGTTGATTCATCCTCGGTTCGTGGGCGAGGACAGTCAGTTTCTTGGTCTTCGCGTCCACCCGCATCACATTGTGCTTGGGGTAGTCGGCGATGAACATGTTCCCCTTCTTGTCGAACCGTATGCCGTTGCCTGTACTTCCCTCGGGCAAGGTGAGGAAGACCTCGCCTTTGCCATCGGGTGACACCCGGCCAATGGTGCCCTGTTCCTTAAAGTTCACCGCGAAGACGTTGCCTGCCTTGTCGCAGGCCGGACCTTCTATGCCCTTGGTGAACTCGCCGGGCTTAGTAAGCGGCGTGGCCTTAAATAATTCCTCTGCAAATGCTTCCGTGAAAAATAAGAGAAAGGTAACTGAGGCGATGGAGCGAATGCGATTTTTCATGGTAAATCCAATGTTTGGTTACTTGTCTTTCCCGGAGTGAAGTTCATTTAACATCTCGAGGAGGTTGCGGGTAAGGAGATCGGAGCCGTCTTTCTGCACCTTGTTGGTGCCCAGCCAAGTCTCGTATCCGCCGAGCTCGTGCTGCTTCGGGGTCGGCAGGTAGCCATAGGAGCCGTTCGCAAGTTCGATCACGAAGGTGTGCTTGAAGGGGCTTTTCTTCTTAATTTCCAGACCCGTCTCCACGAATGTTTCGAAGGGGAAGGAAACGATGGCCTGGTCGCCTATGCGGATGGCCTGTACTAGGCAGTCGGCCTTGCCCTCGCGCTTGTCCTGAGAAAGTGTTCGTTGAGCGTAGTTGGTCGCTAGCCGAGGCAGTTTCGTCTGTTCTTCTTTCGACATTGCGAGGATGTTTTTAGCTCTCTCGACAAGTTCTTGGGATGGCTTCCGCCAGTCGAGAGGCACCTCGCGCTGCAGCATGGCCACGGGAGCGTCCGAGTGGTATTCGCCGATTCCCCTGCTGGCTCGCCAAGAGGCGTCAGCCACCTTGGCTGCAACGATGCGGATTTGCTCGAAGGGTTGGCGCGGAGCGCGTTTGCCATGAAAGTCGATGTTGTTGACGTCGGCGCAAGGTCCGTTGGAAAGCATGGCGACGAAGTTGTCCGAGGACATTGCCCGCAGACGCCACGGCATGATGCGGGCGAACTCCCCGAAGTAGTCGGCCGATACCTGTCGTTCGCCTATGTTGATCGCGCCAACGTAGTGCAGGGCATAGTTGGCAAGCAAGCCGAGCGGCTTCTTCCTTCGGGTTCGCACGTCTACGATGCACACCTCGGGATCGGTTGGTCCGGCCGGCCTTACGATATGATTTCGGTTCGGATTCATCTTCACCTTGTCCAGTTCCCCGAAGGGGTTGAGGGGCATGGTGCCTTCTTGAAGGTACCAGCGACGGTTGAACACTTCGTCGGGCACTTGTCCCGACCCGAAGCCTACTTGGGCGGGCTGAAGTGACTCGACCGCCTTTTCAATGGCTTCCACCATACCGTC
>CAWVZQ010000650.1:0-2095 GCA_963934405.1 uncultured Opitutales bacterium
CTGGGCTTGGCGTTCAAGCCCTCGGAGTTGCCGTTCATCACGGTCTCGTACTGGGCTTGCGTAAGCTCGTACTTGCCGAGGTAGAACCCGTTGGTCAGGGTGACTTGGTGCTGGGTCTCGTCTACCTCACGCCCTGTTTCCGAGGAAGGACTGCCCATGGTGAAAGTTCCCGGCGGGCAGAAGATCATCTGCATCCCGATGGAGGCCACGGAATGGTTGGTGGGGGTGGCGTCCACTTGGAGGCCGGTGGGCGACGAAGTGACCGACCCGAAGTCGTTGCTCACCACGAGCGTGTAGTTGCCGTCGTGGAGGGTGCCGTTGACGTCGGCGATGACCAAGGTGGACCCGGTGGCTCCCGCGATGGGTTGGCCGTTGCGATTCCACTGGTAGGTGAGGTACTTGCCCTCCGCCTGCGACGCAAGGGTGACCGACTGCCCGCCGAAGACCAGACCCGGGGCCTGCGGGGACGAGGTGACCTCCGGGCGCAGGTACTTCAGGATTTGCTCGCTCAGCTGGGCGGTGGTCACGGAGCCGGCGGCTACTTGACCGCTTACTATGGTGGCCTCGCCGCCCGTGGTGGTCGTCGTGGCACCCGAACCCAAGGAATACAGCCCCTGCACCTCCGCCGCGCTTAATGCCCGGTCGTATATGCGGACGTCGTCGATTAGGCCGTGTAAAAACCAAGTTCCATCCAAACCTATGCTTTTACCTAGAAATGCTTGTGCCGGAATTCCAACTTGTGTCGCAGTTGTTTCCTTGGTCAATGCCGAGTTTTGATACATTCGCCAATTTCCACTTGTTTCAGTTGTCGCGGTAAACAAGTGCCAAGACGCGAAGTTCGTTGTTGGAGATATGTTGTCCACCCGTGAGTCATCCCGGAGTACGTTCATATGGATCAATCCGTCACCGTGAGGGTAATGTAAATTTGAACCAGTACCGAAATGCACCAACCCACCTTTATTTCCGGCATGCCCTTGAGTTACGACTTTAACCCACATTGCAACTGAAGCAGCTTGATTGAAGTGGGAACGAATGTCGGGGAGAGAGACAAAGTCATTCGCCCCATCAAAGCTCAACGCTCCACCGATTTTGCCGTCAACCCAAGTCGGCCCGTTATGCAAGGTACCGTTGTTGCCGTTGACACTAGAGTCGACGGCGATCGTGCCGTTCGTCTCGTCGAACTTCCACCAACCGACCAGTCCTTGCGTTACGCTCCCGTTGATGTCCAGCGTGGCGACGGCGCTTGTGGCGGAACCGAAGGCGTTGGTCACCGTCACCGTGTAGTTGCCGTCATGGAGGGTGGCGTTTAGGTCGTTGACGGTGAGAACGTTGCCGTTGGCCCCCGCGATGGCATAGCCTTGCTGCAACCATTGATAAGACAGATTGCCGCCCGTGGCCTGGGTCGTGAAGGTGGCGGAAACTCCACCCACCGCCAACACGCTCTGCGGTTGCTGGAGAATGACGGGCTTGAGGGCCGCAACCAGGTCGGGCGAGAGCTTGCCGGGCGTCACTGTGCCTGCCGCCAGCATAGTCTCGGTGACGGTTCCGGGAGAGATGGTGAAGGTACGGTTGAGGTCAGCGAGTATGTCAGCTGCCAGACGGGAACGGATAATGGTACCGTTTAGATCGGAACGCACCTGTGGGGCGAGCATGGCGAGGGTGACGGAATCGGTGCCTATGGTATGATTCAAGTCGGCCAGCACGTCGCCCGGCAGCATGTCGCGAGTGATCGTACGGTTAAGATCTACAAGAACGCTCGCAGGAAGCATGTCCCGCAAAATGGTACGGTTTAGGTCGGCCAGTACGTCTCCGGGAAGCATGTCCCGCGTAATGGTCTTGATCGACTCGTTCAGGTCTGCCAACACGCTTGACGGGAGCATGGAACGGGTGATGACGACCGACCGGTTGAGATCAGCCAGCAAGGCGGGTGCGAGTTGTCCCGCGGTTATGGAACCGGGAGCGATGGTGGCGTTGAGGTCGGACAATACGCCGGGGGCGAGCATGGAGCGGGTGATGCTTCCGGTTTGGATGGTGGCGTTCTGCTCGGGCAGGACGACGGTGGCGTTGAGATCGGCGAGGACGTCCGCGGCGAGCA
>CAWVZQ010000651.1:0-2090 GCA_963934405.1 uncultured Opitutales bacterium
GCCAGTGGATTGGCCGCTTTTTGGCCTCAGGAATTCTTTGATTCCAATCTCGCGAACCTCGATCAATTAAACAGGTTCTTGCCCCTGATCTTTCTTGGCTTCATTCCCGCCATCACAATGAGCGTGTGGGCGGAAGAGCGACGTCAAGGAACGGATGAACTCCTGCTTACATTGCCAGGTAGCGATCTCGACGTAGTGATTGGGAAATACCTAGGGGCTGTCGCAATATTTACTGTCTCCCTATTTTTCTCCTTTCTCGCCAACATTTACGTCCTTAGCGACTTGGGCTCTCCCGACCTCGGTCTGCTTCTTTCGACCTACGTCGGTTACTGGTTCGTTGGCTTGTCCATGTTGGGCATCGGCATGGTCGCCTCTTTTCTGACTCCTAATCTAACAGTAGCCTTTATCCTTGGGGTTGCATTCAATACGCCAATCGCCCTCTTGGGGGACTGGCAATGGGGAGTCACCGAAAACTTTCTAGATTTCAGTCGGGGAATCATCAGCATCTCCAGCATGGCCTTCTTCTTCGGCCTTGCATGCTCCATGCTTTATCTTTGCTCCGTCCTCATAGGTCGTCGACACTGGGCTGGCGGTCCCACGGGAACTTCCCGAACCATTCACCATAGCGTTCGCACCCTAGCGACCTTAATCGTTGCCTTGTCAGTCACGATGTTCTTCCGGAACAACGATTTCATTCGCTTGGATACAACCGATGAAAAACTGAGTACTTTGTCCGATGGTAGCCTCGCCTTGATCGACTCCATCGAAAAAGAAAACGGAGCAATCGAAATCGAGGCTTTTGTAAGCCCGGCGGACGCCATGCCTGAATCCTATGTTCAAACCCGAATCAATTTGCTCAGCGCCTTGCGTGAATTGGAACGGGACAGCAGAAACGTCACAGTGGACGTACACATCATCGATGCTGAAGACAACGCTTCGCTAACTGCCGAAAAATACGGAGTAATCAACTTGAACGGGAACAACCCTCCCCTGTCCGTGCAGCAACAAGGCCGCTGGATGACCTGGAATAAGGATTTGTATCTTGGTTTGGTCGTCAAAGGAAATGCCGGCCAACAAACGATTCCATTCTTTTACAAAGGTTTACCCGTTGAATATGAAATCATGAGAACCATTATGGCGGTAAGTGGTTCCTCGGTGAAAAAGCGCATTGGAATCTTCAAAACCGATGCCCCGATGATGGGTGCCGCAGGAATGGGCATGATGGGAATTCCCATGGGAGGCGGTTCCCCGCCTTGGGAATTCGTCACCGAGTTGAGAAAGCAGTACGACGTACAGGAAATCACCGGAGGTCCGATCAACAAAGGTGACTACGATGCCATTGTAGTGGTGCAACCATCCACGCTTGAAGAAGAAAAGCTCGGCGACCTAATAGCGGCAATCAAGGCGGGCGTACCCACGGCAGTCTTCGAGGATCCGCTTCCCTTGATCCATGGTGGTTTCCCCGGGACTTACGAACCACGACGAAGCAACCAACAAGGAGGCGGACCTGGACAACCTCCCCCTCCTGCGCCTAGCAAGGGAGACATCTCCAAGCTTTGGAGCCTGCTTGGCGTTCATTTCAACGTAGCCCCTAAAGATCGTTTGGCGGGCATAAGGCGAGAATTGGGAATTCTTCGGGCAACCGCCAATCAGACTCTCGCACCCTTGAGAGGACGTTTCCCGGAAATCGGCGGATTTTTCAGCAAGCTAGGCGAACTGGATGCCAAAGCCGCCGAATTCGAGGCTCGGATCAAGGCCAACTCGCCCCTAACTCAAAGCGACTGGGATAGCCTCAAATTGGAAGGTCTTCGCGAAACCGTACGAAAATTGGACTACAACCACCCCATTCGCCAAGGGGTCGAGCAAAGATTGATTGCTCCCGTTGAGGAACGGCTCAAAGGATTGGAAAAACGAATAGTTAGGGATGCATACAACCCATTCCCGAAGATTCAGCGTTCGGACAATTTCCCCGATGAATTCATTTACATCGGAGGAACGGACAATTCCTTCGGCGATACTGAAGTGACCTCGGAGTTGCAATATCTTCTCTTCACTTGCCCGGGTTCGCTTTATGATTCGGGCGCCAAGGG
>CAWVZQ010000652.1:0-2089 GCA_963934405.1 uncultured Opitutales bacterium
CCTTTTTGCCTTTTTTGGGGTTTGTCGCGGGACTTTGGTCCGGGAGTCACCGGGGACACTTTCCCGACTGTCCTTTGTTCGGGCACGTACCATTCTTCGAGTAGGGCGCTCAGTTCCTTGACCAACTTTGGATTCTTCGGGGCCAGGTTTGTTTTTTCCGCCGGATCCTTCTTGAGATCGAAAAGTTGGTGCTCCCCATTTTCCGGGGCGTACTTCATCTTTCCGGGGGCTCCATCGTAGGTCAGAAGGAGTTTATCGTGACCCTTGATCACCCAACGGTGAAGAAGGGAAGCCTGTGGGTTTTCGACATCGGCAATGTCATGAGCAAAGGACTCCCCGAAGAGGGTATCCCGTTTGATCTTCTTTCCGCTCTTGAGCTGAGGAAGAAGATTGAGTCCGGGAAAGTCATGCGGTCCCTTGGCGCCGGCGGCCGCCAATACGGTCGGCACGAAGTCGATGGAGGAACATAGCTCAGGCCGATCAGCAGGTGGGATCGTGCCTTTCCAACGGAACATAATTGGGTTGCGGGTGCCTCCCTCATAGGGACTACGTTTGGAGCGGGGACCATACCCACCCTGCTCGGTTTGGATCCAACCGTTATCCGTGACATAGACTACAAGAGTGTCCTCAGCGATACCTGCCTGATCGATATGATTCATCAACGCGCCACAGGTCTCGTCGAACCATTCGCACATGGCATAGTACTGGGCGACCCGTTTCTGCACTCCTTTGGCCAGATACTTCTTGTGCAGGCGCTCAGGCGGGTTGTGCGGAGTGTGGGGAAGGAAAGGAGCGTACCAAATGAAGAAGGGTTTCTCCTTTTTGACCGACCGATCGATGAAGTCGAAGACCGGATCCATTCCCGTCCGCCCAATCTTGAGTCCATCGTCGCCATGTCTGCCCCCGGGTTTGGGGAATCCGCGGGTCATTCCTTCGGTGAAGCCTCCGCGCTGGTAGGAGCCTTCCCACCATTTTCCGCTCTGGTGGCTTACGTATCCTTGCTTGCCAAGCCAATGAGGGAGTCCGCCATGTTCGTCTATATTGGAAATGATCAACTCCCTGGGATCTTTTCCTGTTCTCAGGGCATGCGCCTTGTTTTGAGGCGTGTTGGCAGGGTTATTGCCGGTGATCTTGTTCTGGTGAGAATACAGGCCGGTAAATAAGGTGGCTAGGGAAGGCCGGCACAAGGCAGTCGGTACGTATCCCCGACGGAACAAGGTGCTCTCGGAGGCCAACTTGTCGAGATGCGGGGTCTCGATGAGGGGATGCCCCATGAAGCCGTAATCGGTGTAGCTTTGGTCGTCTGAAAGGATCAGGACGACGTTGGGGGGCTTGGCATGGATCGTGTTTGCGAGCACGACCGAAAGGCAAAGTAGGCTGAGATATTTTTTCATGTATAAATGGTTGGTTGTTTCACTACGGATTCAGGCACCAAGTCTCGGGTTCATGATGGAAGGGCTTGTTTTAAGGGAATCGGATTATTTCGGACGAGGGAAAAAGTGAATTCAATAAAGTGACGTCGGAGCATCCGTTTATCTTACGAATCCTTTCGTACCTGAAGTTTCTAGGTGTAGAACCTTCGCGTTATTTATTGGAGTCTTGCAGCAACCGAATCATCTCCTTGGCATAACGTTTGCCTAGTTCGCGGCAACTGGTCTGGTCATGCAATTGG
Organism: uncultured Opitutales bacterium; assembly: GCA_963934405.1. Classification (GTDB taxonomy): domain Bacteria; phylum Verrucomicrobiota; class Verrucomicrobiia; order Opitutales; family Seribacteraceae. The sequence continues at coordinate 1,673 of CAWVZQ010000652.1, forward strand.
GTTAAACCGCATCAGAGAAGGTCGGAAGAAGGTCTATTTATTAAACAAGTTCGATCCCGTCATCGGTGATCTTGATCTTTCCCTGTTTGTAAAGGCCGCCGATTGCTTGTTTGAAGACTTTTTTACTCACTTTGAATTCCCTTTTTATATCTTCCGGAGAACTCTTGTCTCCAAATTCGGATTTCCCTCCAACTGCCTTGAGGTGATCCAGAATTTTATCGAAAGTCGAATGAACGTGCCTGCCTTTGTCCGGTTGTAAAGAAACGTCAATCCTTCCATCTTCCCGAACACCCGTGATATACCCTTTGAGTTTTTGCCCTTCCTTGTACTTTTCATAAACCTGATTGCCGTAAACCAATCCTATGTACTCATCGTTGATCGCTACTTGGATCCCCAAATCAGTAAAAGCATATATCT
>CAWVZQ010000653.1:0-2089 GCA_963934405.1 uncultured Opitutales bacterium
AGGCATTCGGAATACTCTTCAAGGACAACATAAGGATTTATGCCTACCCGATAGAAAAAGAAAACTTCGAGCGCTATCGGAAACAAATTGGAATAGGTGACAACGTTGAGGTCGAGATGACCGAAGACGGACTAGTCACAATAGACAACCTGCTGGTGGCAGAAAACCTTAGAAACCTATACAAGTACATCAGGGAGAATGGTGTGTTGGAGTCCATTCAGGACTGCGAACGGACGAACATGGGAGTTTTCTCAAGAGATGCCTTCGATAGGGTTCGAGAGAGAAAGGATGGATGGTCCGAAATCGTTCCGACTTGCGTCGCCGAACTAATCAAAAAGAAAAACCTCTGGCGGGCACCCATGTAAGACTTGAAAACGGTTCAGTCCGGTTGCTTCGTGGCGTTGGCGTCAACGGACGGCGCAAGCTCTCGGATATCAAAGGTATCCGGTGTTCGAGCATCTCCCACCACTGCCCGATACCTTTTTCGAATAAGAACTTCCTGCTCGAGAACGGCCTTGGCCAAGTCTCTTCGAAAACCACTGGAGTCAGGGAATTCGTGGACGAGTGCGGAAGTCGCCACCAGCGTCTTCAGGTTCACGTTTAGTTTATCAGAAAAGCCTTTGTCCAAAGGTTTCGCAAAAACCAGTTCGCCGGGGAGAAGCTCGACCTTCTTCTCGGAAGATGACAATTTCTCGACTACAGCCCTTCCCGCCAAGCTAATCAGTTTTAAGCCCCCGTTAGTCGTGACTTCGACAAAAAGGATGGATTTCCCAACAACTGAAAGTTTTACGTCAAACCCCTCTATCCCTAATCGATATGGAGTCCTCCAATCCGCCAACATGGAACCCCGTCTAAGTACTATGCCCGACTTCTCACATGAAAAAGTGTTCTTTCCGATAAAACGAAAGGTACCGGCGCCACGAGCCAAGAGAAGTTTACTCTTCTCCCTGCAGTGAAAGACGGAATCATTTCCCGCAATCTGTTGAGCTGCGTTCAGTTTCTCGAGACTACCGTTTCCTTCGCGAAGAAGCACCTCCCCGTCCGAAGAGATCACTCGATATGATTGATCATTCACTTTGTTTTGGGGCAACACTCGGGACTTACGAAAGTTAGTACTCGCCCAAGACGTGAAAAATGCACCTCCCAAGAGAAGACTGACCAACACAAATACAGTTAAACGGATTAGCTCGTGGTGCTTCACAAATACAAAACTCCAATCCCTCACCCTTGAATCTTTCGGGTTTCGACGGTTAATCCCTTTCAAAGGCACAACAATTCCAAGGACCGTTTCGTGCTCAGCGTCCCGGTATTTTCCCTATGGAGATGTTTTTTCCGTGAAGGTCGAAGGAACTGCGATCGAGGAGCGGATCCCCGACACCAGCGAGTCCACTACCATATTTCCCACTCACCCAAGTGGATGCGCTTGTAGAAACAGTCATCGTGCGGTGTGCGCCGCTTTGATCCGCAACGGTGGTGCCGCTCCCCTCGTCGAACTGCCAATGCGCAAGCAATCCCGAGGTAATATCAGCCGACAAAATACCCGTCGCCATGATCAAGGCCACGGAGACCGTAAAAGATTTCCATACCTGACCTAAGCCCATGGATTATGGACAAGGTTCTCTAGAACCGATAGTACCGAAATTCTAAGAAAAGGCATATCCATTAAGGGGAAATTGACCAATAGGTAGAAAAAGCAGTTTAAGGATCAGAACGCATGATTGCCGCTTAGGGCAATACCGATGTCCCAATTGTCGAAACTGGCGGCAGCTCCCAGTTGGGTATCGCCTTTTTCATTGGTGAACTTATGGCTGAAGTTGGCAAAGGCTTGCAAGCTGAGCCAGGCTTGCATTTGGTAGCTTGCCGAAATCCCCGCAAGAAGGAGATAATCGGCGCGTCCCGTCGCTTCGTTCTTCAAATACCCCGTGCGACCGAAACCTACGGACGGCATGAGCAAAAGCTTCCCCTCCTTCCCCATGGGCCGCATGAGGGAGACGTTGAAGGACGTCTGCAGGTTGTCTCCGTCGTCGTCGAAGACCCCCGGCACTTCGTACTTCATCACCGTTTTGCTGAGTGCATACCTGAGGCGGGT
>CAWVZQ010000654.1:0-2089 GCA_963934405.1 uncultured Opitutales bacterium
CGAATGGGACGCCCGCATCGGCCTCGTCACGGGAAACTTCATCAAGCGCTTCTGTACCGTCGGTTGGGTCATCACCGCCCTTATCGTGCTTACACTCTATTCCAACGACGCCAACTTGGTCGGTGATTACGACAAGGCATGGGGCGTAGCCACGGAAAAACTGCTCGGGCCGATTGGCATTGGCCTAGTCGGCCTCATGGTAGCCTGTCTGCTGGCCGCGTTGATGAGCAGTGTGGATTGTTACATGCTCGTCTGCTCGGCCTTGGTGGTACGCAACGTTTACGTCCCTTTCGTAAACCCCGATGCAGGAGAGAAGGAGTGCCTTCGATTCGCTCGCATCATCGGCGTACTCGTGGTGGCGGGCTCCGTCTTGATGTCTTGGACCATCTGGGACCTATTCAGCAATCTTCAACTAACGTGGATCTTCCCCGTGCTCTTTGCCGCAATCTTCTGGCTAGGCATGTACTGGCGGCGAGCCACCGCCAAAGCGGCATGGATCACCTTTGCCTTCAGCCTCTTGTTTTTCTTTGTGATTCCCGTCCTCTTCCCAACCGTCAACAGCGGTATTAAAAGCGATCCAACTTGGACGCGCACCAGCTACTTTCTGGAGACGACAACAAACCAGACCGCCAGCCCCGCCGACGTACGGATTAGAAATGCCGAAATCCAGCAATGGGAACAAAAATACCTGAAAGTCATTGGCGGGACCGATGCCAACGGCAAAAAAGTGAAAGGCGAATCGCACGCAGAACTTCGTCAGGCTAAAATTGAATCATTAGGCAACAAATCGACACCGCTGGTCGTGGGTCAAGAGTTCAATGCCACGAAAAAGAGCGGGGGTACGGCACTGTTTTGGACAGGCAAGGTGAAACCGAAAAGCTCATTGGAACAGGCAGATTTGGAAACGGAAATCAAAGTGTTGCAGATGCAACCCGAGATAGCGCCTCCGGGCTCGGGCGATCCAAAATTGGGCGATCGAGTTGATGGCTTGAAAAGCGCCTTGGCGACATTGCTGCTTGAGAATCGCAACCTGAAGGAGGAAGTGGAGGTTCCTGAAGTCACTGGCAAGATGCCCGATGGTCGAACCGTGGTAGCCAAGCAGTACCGAAAGGACGTCCCATTGGTCGCCAATGGCCGTTTCCGGCTGGATATGGTCATCTATGACAAATTCGACGTCGGACTTGCCACTATGAACAAAGCGGTCATCAAGACGCTCGATCTTCCGTTTGCCATCATTGCTCCATTCCTGGTGATGATAATTGCCAGTCTTTTGACGAAACCCAATAGCAAGGAAGCTCTTGATCGCATCTACGTCAAAATGAAGACACCAGTGAATCCGGACCCCGAAATAGACAAAGCTGAACTTGAAAAAAGTTACGCTGAACCTTCCCGCTTCGACCACAAGAAGCTATTTCCCGGCACCAACATCGAAGCGCAAAGACCCACCAAGCTTGATTTTATCGGATTCCTTGTCTGCGTCGCCATCTGCTTCACCATCATCGGACTGGTGCTCTTCGTTGCCCAAATCGGAACCTGACCGGATCCCCGGTCTTGGTCCAAACTTCGGTCCGATTCATGAACCCTAGTACGATGACCTTCACCCAATTCACTGTTCTTTTTTTGAGGACAGTTCTTGCCTTGGCGTTCTGTCTGGGTTCAGCCACGGCACAACCCAAGAAACCGAACGTAATAGTCTTCATGGCAGACGACATGGGTATCGGAGACACCAGCGCCTACTTGGGAATCAACTTGATGCCAAACACCAAGGCGATCGCCAAAACCCTGAAGACCCCAAACGTCGAGAAGTTCGCGAAGCAAAGCATGATCTTTACGGATGCCCATGCTCCCGCCTCCATGTGCAGCTCGACCCGCTATTCCCTGCTAACGGGCAGGCTCTCCCACCGGTCCTACCTAAAGAAGCAAGGTTGGCTCCCGCACGGTCCGAACCGGCCGATGATTCACCGTGCATTGACCACTCTTCCCGAAATGCTGAAAAGAAACGGCTACGTCACCGCCGCGATCGGGAAATACCATGTCGGCATGGATTTCGACGACGGCCATGGTGAACCTGCCGACGAATTTGATTTCC
>CAWVZQ010000655.1:0-2085 GCA_963934405.1 uncultured Opitutales bacterium
TCATTCTCATGATCTTTACAATGCCTCTTATCTTGGAACTCCTTTCCATTCTTGTATTTGCTTCCATCATTTTTGTTTGGGGAGTTCGATATAATAACATCAAGGATGAGTTTAAGCATTTCAACCTTCCCTCTTGGGTCAGGGACATGGTCGGGATTTTCAAGTTCAGCTTCGCGATCTTGCTTTTCAACGACAACCTGGAATTGGTTCGAGTCGGTGCTTTGGGGATCGCGGTTCTTATGATTGCCGCCTTGCTCACCCACATCCGATTGAAGAGCGCTCCACCCAAGATGCTTCCCTCTTTTTTTCTATTGTGCACCTGCTTGGCTATTGCCTACATGAGCGCACAACTGCATCTCGCCGGCTGAACCCTCCATGTCCTACCTGCAAGTATCACTTCAGGTTTTACTCTTCCTAACCTTTGCCCTCGGTGGAGCTTATCGCTTTTTTCAACCTATCGACAAGCTTGCCAAACGAATGCTCTGGGTCACCTACTTCAAACCCCGGATCGTTCGCTCAATTGCCTTGATTGAAATAATCTGCGGAATCGGCATCATAATTCCCTTGTTTCTATCGAATTCTTCTTTTGCCTTTATCTTATATTCCGGATGCCTTCTCATGGCTACGATGATCGGAGCCGCCGTCACCCATGCTTTTATTGGGGACTACAAACAAATCTTTGGAAATCTCTTGCTCTTCGGGATGCTCTATCTGGTTACTTTTCCGGTCATCTAAACATTCAACCTCGAAGAACTTTGGTATGATTTGAATCGGCAGCCGGTTCATGCCTTTGCTGATTGTCTGCAATCGTCAGGACGAAATTTTGGTGAAGCTGTCCTGAATTCTCTTTGGCTTGAAGCTTGTTGGATAATGAAAAGGATCCGATTGATACGTCTTGCAAACCGTTAAGTAACACTTTACGGTTTAGTCTATGAAAATATCCCGGTTGAGAGAAAAGAAGGAGCTGCTTGATAGCTACAGGCCCTTGCCCGCCGTCCTCGTCAAAAATCTGGAGGATTGGTTCCGGGTGGAGCTCACCTACACAAGCAACGCCATCGAGGGTAATACGCTTACCCGTCGGGAAACGGCCCTGGTTGTTGAAAAAGGTCTTACGGTTGGAGGGAAAACTCTAGTCGAACACTTGGAGGCAACGAACCATGCCCATGCCTTGGATTGGGTTCGTCAACAAGCATCTCGTTCCGCCCGGAAACTCACGGAGAAAGATATCTTGAGCATTCACGAAATCATTCTGAAAGGGATTGATTCTCCAAATGCCGGATTTTATAGAAGCGTTCCCGTTCGAATTTCCGGCTCCACCGTGGTTCTTCCCAATCCTCGAAAAGTTCCTGATTTAATGGAAGCATTCGTGACCTGGTTGCAGCAAGGACCGGATCTACATCCCGTGGAATTGGCTGCCGAAGCTCACTACCGTCTCGTCACCATTCACCCCTTTGCGGACGGCAATGGAAGAACCGCCCGATTACTGATGAATTTAATTCTGTTAATGACGGGATATCCCACCGCAATCATCCGAAAACTTGACCGTGAGGCGTACCTGGGCGCTCTGGAAAAAGCCCAGCTTGGTGGATCCCAAGACGATTACCTGCAACTCATCTATAAAGCCGTTAACCGCTCGTTGGACATCTATCTTCGGGCTGCTCGGGGCGAAGATGCCGAAGGCGAAGTCGACGACTCCCTGCTCAAGATCGGCGAACTGGCCAAACGCACGGGAGAGAACAATTCGACCATCCGTTATTGGACGAAAGAAGGCTTGCTTGAAGTCGCGGAAGTTACGGAAAGCGGTTATCAATTGTATTCTCCTGAAATGATCAAACGCGTGGAACAGATCTACTTCCTCAAAAAGGAAAGACTCACCTTGCAGGAAATAAAAGAGAGAATTTCTCAAACGGAATAGCGTGCTTACAATGCCTGACCTCGAAGAACTTTGGTATGACTTGAATCGGCAGCCGGTTCATGCCTTTGCGGATTGGCCGAACCGGGAATGTTCAGTTCGTCAGTACTGTTAACAGTTGATTCTCGATTTTTTGCCACTGCTGATCGAGATCGATACTGGAAACCTTGATC
>CAWVZQ010000656.1:0-2081 GCA_963934405.1 uncultured Opitutales bacterium
CAAATAGAGACTTTCCTTCTTCAGCGTCACTACGATGGTTTTTTGCGTAAAGGTCGTTTGCGTGGACGTAGCGCTTCCGTTCAAGGTCAAGGGATAGAGTCGCTCGAACTTAAAGAGTTTGAGGCTCAGTGGCGTCCTTTGATTTGGATTTCCGCTATCCTTCTCATTGTTGGCTTAGCTGCTTTCTTTCTCAAGACATAACATTTTAAATTTCATTTTAACCAGATAATTATCATGGCTCGCTTGCTTGGAGTAGACATCCCAAACCGAAAAAAAATAGAGTATTCGTTACGATACGTATATGGCATTGGCCCTACGCGTTCGAGAAGTGTGCTCGAAGAAGCTGAAATCGATCCGAATCTGCGCACTCAGGATTTAAGTGAGCAAGATTTAAGCAAAATAACGACTGTCATTCTTGAGCGGAAGTATTTAGTGGAGGGAGATCTTCGTCGAGACGTCACCGCCAACCTTAAAAGACTTCAGAGTATCCGTTCTTACCGTGGACTGCGCCACCAGCGCGGTTTGCCTGTACGTGGACAACGTACAATCACTAATGCCCGAACTAGAAAAGGTGGTCGTAAGACCGTGGGTGTCGTTCGCAATAAATAATATCCTTATACAACACCACTCCCATTAAGAATATTTTCTCATGAGTAAAGAAGAAGTAAAAGAAACTGTAAGCGACAAGGATAAGGAAAACTCCGCAGAACCTCTTTCCAAGGCTTTGCCCGAAAGTGCTGAGGAAGTATCAGAGAAAGCTCCGGCAAGCGAAACTCCTGTTTCTGAAGCCGGGGGCAAAGATGTGGACGGCGGCGAAAACTCTTCGCCGAAAGAAAAAAAGGAAGAGACCGCCAAAGACTTGCTCGGAACAGATATCGAGGAGGTAAAGGTTCGCAAGGCTAAGCGAAGCAAGAACGTTACCTCGGGCATTTGTCACGTAATAGCTACTTTCAATAATACCAAAGTCACCTTTTCCGACCTTAAAGGCAATGTGGTCTCATGGTCGAGTTCCGGGAAGTGTAACTTCAGGGGGTCTCGAAAATCTACTGCTTATGCCGCTCAGGTTGTTACTCAAGATGCAGGTCGGGTTGCTATGTCTCACGGCATGAAGGAACTAATCGTAAAGATAAAAGGCCCGGGTATGGGTCGCGATTCTGCAGTGCGTTCCCTGCAAAGCCTCGGATTTAAGGTGTCGTCGATTATAGATGTGACTCCTGTTCCCCACAACGGATGTCGCCCACCTAAGCGTCGTCGGGTTTAACTAATATTTCATTTACACTTTATTTAAGTCATGTCTCGTTACACTGGACCCACCACTCGCATTAATCGTCGCTTTGGTATGGCCTTGTTCCCTGCGAACAAGGCTTTCGAACGCAGAACCTACCCACCTGGTCAACACGGCAGGAACTTTCGCAGAAAGCTAAAGGACTACGGTGTCGGCTTAAACGAGAAACAGAAATTGCGCTATTCCTTTGGTCTAACTGAAAAGCAGTTTCGCAACACTTTTGAAAAGGCGAAGACCAAACCCGGAGTAACCGGGGAAGTTTTTCTCACCATGCTTGAGACCCGTTTGGACAATGTGGTATACCGCATGGGATTGGCGAGAACCCGTCAAGCAGCTCGTCAATTCGTCAATCATGGCCACATGCTCGTTAATGGGAAAAAAGTAGATGTTCCAAACTTTCATGTTTCGGCTGGAGATGTCGTCGGTGTGCGTGAAAAAACATCTTCACGGCAACTCGCAACTCGCAACCTCGAAGATGCGCAATATCGCCCCACCCCTGCTTGGGTGACTGTAAATGTAGATTCTCTTCAGGGAACCGTGGATCGCCTCCCGGATCCGGAGGAACTCGATCAGAGCATTAACGTGCAACTGGTTGTTGAATTTTACAGTCGCTAAATCTTACCTACTTCAAACAGATCATATTTTAACAACTCATACTTATTATGGCCAAGCGACTTGGAAAGTTCGAACTCCCAAACCGTCTCATCAAGGAGGAGGAATCCTCAACCGATGTCTACGCGAAATTCATAGCCGAACCATTTGAGTCCGGCTATGGGCACACCATCGGCAACGCCTT
>CAWVZQ010000657.1:0-2078 GCA_963934405.1 uncultured Opitutales bacterium
TGCGACCCAATGAAGAAATTACCTGCGGGCATTAAATTTCGTTACCCTTGGAGAAGTTACCAGAAGCGAATTCTCGACGCTTCCAAGAGGCATTTGCGGGACAAGCACTTGCATGTGGTGGCAGCCCCCGGTTCGGGAAAAACCGTGCTCGGCTTGCAGATGGTCGTCCACCTTGACCGACCAGCCCTCGTCTTTACCCCAAGCCTAGGCATTCGTGATCAATGGGTACGTCGCTTCTGCGACCTTTTCCTCCAAGTGGATCATCCGCCTTCTTGGATTTCCACCGACCTGAAGAATCCGGGTTTCCTGACGATCACAACCTATCAGTCGCTTGGGGCGACGATGAAGAAAGAAGGGGAGAAAAGTCTTCTCAAGAGACTTAACGAAAAAGGAATCGAGACCCTCCTCTTCGACGAGGCCCATCACTTGCGAAATTATTGGTGGGAATGCCTGATGGCGGTGAAGGACGGCTTGAATCGTTTGATTACCATATCGCTTACCGCCACTCCCCCCTATGACGTGTCACAGGTCGAATGGAATCGGTACATGGCCTTGTGCGGGGAAGTGGACGAGGAGGTGTCCATTGCCGAACTTGTGAAGGTTAAAAACCTATGCCATCATCAGGATTACGTTTACTTCTGCTCGCCGAACTCGAAGGAACAGAAGGAGGTCGCCGAGTTTCAGTCTCGGGTCGAGAGTTTCCTTAGTGATCTTGCCTTGGACCAAGAGCTTGTTTCCGCTATACAAAAGTGGCCACCGCTGAAAGAGGCCGAAGTATCGGTAGACGTGTTGAGCAAATGCAACGAGTTCGCCCTTAGCGTTGCGGTTTTTCTACGCTTCGCTCACGGAGTGGTCCCGAAAAACTTCCTCGGGGTCATGGGACTGGAGGAGATCGAGCTACCGAAACTTAATACGGGGTGGGCCGAAGTTCTCTTGAACGGCTTGCTTTATGAAGTTCCATACTTTCCAACTGAGCACAAGGGTCTGTGCAAACGCTTGCTTGCGGAGTTGCAAAGTTTCAACGCAATTCACCAAAAGCGAGTCCTCCTTCGTACGACTCCTCATCACGCCAAGATCCTTCGCTCGAGCCTCACCAAGCTCCAGAGCATCGCCGACATAATCGATATCGAACGAGACGAGATGAAAGAGCTCCTGAGGATGGTCGTGCTGACGGATTACATCTGTCTCCACGACTTCCCCATTCCCGGAACACCCGATCGTGAACTAAGCCGAATGGGGGTTGTTCCGATCTTCGAATACCTGCGCAAGCTCCGCTTGGCCGGATTGTCGATCGGAGTACTAACGGGGAAACTGGTCGTTCTTTCCTCCGGAGTGAATCCGTTCCTCGATACCCTGGCGGAACGAAAAGGCATTGACCCGACCTCACTGGTCAGAAAACCACTGCCTCACGACGACGCTTATTTCAGCCTCTCCCTCAAGGGGTCTTCCGATTCTCGACTCGTGGAGCTGGTCACCGATCTTTTTCAGGAAGGTTTCATTCAAGTGTTGATCGGCACCACGGCTTTGCTGGGAGAAGGATGGGATGCTCCGGCCATAAACAGCCTCGTGCTTGCCACAGTCGTGGGATCCTACGTCAGCACCAACCAGATCCGCGGGCGAGCTATTCGGACCTTTTCCCTCGATCCTGACAAAACAGCCAACATCTGGCATCTCGCATGCGTCCATGCCGGACGAATCATCGGGAGGGACGAAGAAGCGTCTCCCCGGTTGATGGACGACATCGACTTGCTCAAACGTCGATTCGGAACGTTCACCGGCCTAAGCGTTACCCGACGCGCGATCGAGAACGGATTAGCTCGGATGGACTTGGGGGAGATCGAAGTCGAAAACTTGAACACGTCGACTTGGAATGCGCAAACGGTTGCTCGGGCCCGAAATCGGTACGATATGGCGAAATGCTGGCAAGAGGTATTCGATCATCTGGACGAACTGCCCGGCGAACAGTTTTGCCGCCCTTGCGAAGAAATCTTCGTGCCAAAGGGACGTATACCCGCCCAGCCCATAGTTCGGTTGCTGCTCAAGTCAAGAAATCCGTTTTTTGTCTGGTTGAGGAGTTT
>CAWVZQ010000658.1:0-2077 GCA_963934405.1 uncultured Opitutales bacterium
GTCGCCGAGCTGGCCTGAGCTGTTCTGGCCCATGGCCCAGAGGCTGCCGTCGGACTTCAGGAAGAGGCTGTGATAGTAGCCTGCGGCGATTTGTTTTACCCCGGATGCGACGATCTGAACCGGGGAGTTTCTATCGGTCGTGGTGCCGTCGCCGAGCTGGCCTGAGCTGTTCTTGCCCATGGCCCAGAGCGAACCGTCGGTCTTCAGCAAGAGGCTGTGGTAGGTGCCTGCGGCGATTTGTGTTACGCCGGATGAGGCGATCTGAACCGGGGAGTTTCTATCGGTCGTGGTGCCGTCGCCGAGCTGACCGTTGGAATTCCACCCTATGGCGTGGAGGCTGCCTTCGGACTTCAGGAAGAGGCTGTGGAGTCCACGGCTGGCCAACAAGGTGCCGGCAACCATGCAAAAGGCAAGCAGGGTTGTCGCGAGGGCAAGAGCGCCTCGGGGTAATAGTGCACGTCGAAGCAAGGTAGGATTGTGAGCTTCCTCCTTGCGGATCTTTCGTTTGTTGTTGCTTGGGTAGGTTTTCATGTGCGGTTCATTTTGCTTTTTCCTAAAATATAGTCGAATGCGCGAAGATCAATCGAAAAAATCGTTGAAAAAGTAAAATGATGCATGTGAAGCGGGTCGAAATTCCTGTAAGTTTCCTCAACCTATTAGCGGAAAAGCCCGAAATCTTGCATTTTCGTTCAATCCAGTCGCAAAATCTTGCCCTAACCCCATGCCCGGGAAGGGGATGCCCGCGCGTATTTTTTCGGGTGGGTATGCGCAGTGGTTCATTGTGGGCTTTCCTTTTTGGCCTGCACGTCCTTTGCTGTCACCTAGTGAAGGTTAATGGAACGTTTCGGTCGGCCGTTGTCGGGTTTTTCCTGTTCGGCCGCGTCTTTGGGGCTGAGCCTGCCGGCGGGCGGCTCTTGGAGGGAACCGGACAAGAGACCCCATGGCATCGGGTAGCGAGCGGTGAACCCGGGCCGGTGGTGATGATTGTCGGTGGAGTGCACGGGAACGAGCCCGCAGGCGCCCGTGCAACCGAACAAATTAGGCACTGGACGCTGCAGCGGGGGGAGTTGATCGTGATTCCCCGAGCGAACGTCGCGGGCTTGCGAGCCCGCATCCGTTTCGTTCCCAATCGTTCGCCCGCGACAAGGGATCTCAACCGCAATTTCCCTAAGACCGATGACGACAACGAGACTGTGGGGGAGCTTGCCGCCGGCATTTGGCGATTGGTCGGGGAATGCAAGCCCGATTGGTTGCTCGACTTGCACGAGGGCTCGGATTTTCACCAGATCAACAAGAAGTCGGTCGGTTCCTCGATCATTCCCACCAAGGGCGTGGGGATGGAGGTTGCCGTGCAAAAAGCCTTGGCCGCCGTCAACCTCACCATAGATGAACCCAAGAAGAAGCTGGTGCGGCTACGGTATCCCGTGAACGGTAGCTTGGCCCGAGCGGCACACGAGAGGCTGGGAGCACGGAGCATGATTTTGGAAACGACGGTGAAGGAGCAGCCGCTCTCTCGCCGCTCCCGGCAGCACCGGATAATGGTTCATGCCATCCTGAGCCATTTGGGGATGGTTAGCTCGGGCGTACACCTCATGGCATTGCCGCTCGACAAGATTCCCGAGGATGAACGATCGATGCGGATCGCGATCTACGATGCGGGCGGAACCGGTGGGGCGGGCGTCAGGCGACTGGAAGCGATTCTCGAACAAATGCCAAAGGCCTTGACTCGACGGGTGGGTCCTCCCGAGATCCGGGCGGGGGCGTTGACCCAATTCGACTTGGTTGTCTTTCCCGGAGGTAGTGGAAGTCGGCAGGCAGCCGCCTTGGAAAAGGAGGGCAGGGGCGCCGTCCGGCGATTCGTCGAGGCCGGCGGCGGCTACCTCGGGGTTTGCGCGGGTGCCTACTTGGCGGCGGAGAATTACTCGTGGTCGCTCAAGATCGTCGACGCCAAGACGGTGGACACGAAGAACGGGCACTGGAAGCGCGGGGAAGGCACCGTGAAGATGGAGCTGACCAAGCGTGGTCGTGAATTGCTAGGCGATTTCGGAGGGGCGGTGGACGTGCGCTATGCCAATGG
>CAWVZQ010000659.1:0-2072 GCA_963934405.1 uncultured Opitutales bacterium
AGTCGAAACTTCGTGTGTCCAATTTTGGGATCATCTATAAAATCCATGTATTCGTTTTGGTTGAATCTGCCCTTCAGGTCAACCCGGAAGGAATTACGAATTGCTTGACGGCGAAGATAAATTCATAAGTCTCTAAAAAGGGAGCAAGGTATCACGATTGGGTAGGTATTGAGTACCAAGGGGGAAGACTATCTAAAGACGCAGGTATACTCGCGACAAAGAAACTGCTGGAGAAAGTAAGAAAAGAACTCGCCTGAGGAGCACTCCCTTACTTCCTGTTATTCCACCACCCAAGAGTCCGAGCCGGTGAGGAGGGCTTGGAGATCACCTTCGCCTTGCTTTGCCTGAGAGACTTCCAACTGCTGGGTAACGGCGTCCTCGTATGTTTCCCTACCTTCGAGTTGACGAAAGATGCCAAATGGCGTCGGAAACGAGGGATAGTTAAGCTGGGAAAGCAATGCCGGATAGGCTGGATTGGATGTTTTGGAGTTGTGGACGAGAAGATCACTCTCGTTAACCCCATTCTCACCTAATGTGACAACTTCGGGATCGAAACCATTGACTCGAATTCCCTTGTTGCGTTCAGCTCCAAAAACCAACGGTTTACCTTCTTCCAAAAACAAGCTTTGTTCGCTCTTGCTCTCTCTCCCTGTTACAGGTTCCCATGTTTTGTTGTTATATATTACGCAATTCTGAAGGATTTCGATAAATGAGGTACCTTTGTGCGCATGGGCAGCCTTAAAAGTCTCCACCATGTGCTTCATATCGGTATCACTAGTACGAGCCACAAAGGTAGACTCGCTTCCTAGTGCAAAAAGAAGCGGGTTAACAGGGTAGTCTACGGAACCAACAGGCGTGCTCTTGGTCTTTTTTCCGACCTCGGAAGTAGGACTGTATTGGCCTTTGGTTAGTCCGTATATGCGGTTATTGAAAAGCAGTACGTTTACATCCGGGTTCCGGCGGATAAGATGAAGAAGGTGATTGCCACCAATGGAGAGACCATCGCCATCTCCCGTCACCATCCAAACGGAGAGTTCGGGGTTGGCGACCTTTATGCCTGTAGCAACGGTAGGCGCTCGTCCATGAATGGTATGAAAACCATAAGTATTCATATAATAAGGAAACCGACTGGAGCAGCCAATCCCGCTGACGACCACAAATTTTTCCTTCGGAACTCCAAGCTCGGGGAAAGTGCGTTGAATGGCGGTGAGAATCGCGTAATCGCCACAACCCGGACACCACCGGACATCGTTGGGAGCAACAAAATCCTTCTTATTGAGAGCGTTTTCCTCTTCGGGCAGAACCGTTTTCATCGTGATGGCAAAAGAATATGATTAGCGTATCGTTTCAAGTATCTTATTACTAAGCTCAGAGACTTTGAAAGGTTGGCCCTGCACCTTGGAATAGGAAATTGCATCGATGAGATACTTCGAACGAATCAAGAGGCTCAGTTGCCCCATGTTCAGTTCAGGAACAAGAACTTTTTTGAACCTGGAGAGGATGTCACCCAAATCGTTGGGAAAGGGATTCAGATTGCGGAGATGTAGACTGCTGACGGAAAAACCTTCGGTTCGTAAGTTGCGAACCGCAGAAGTAATTGCCCCATAAGTGCCACCCCATCCAAGAACCAGAATTTCTCCGCCTTCGGCATCGCCAAACAACTCGGAAGGAGGGAGGGAGTTGGCGATTGCATTGACCTTGTCTGCCCTCAGTCGCGTCATCTCTTCATGGTTGTTGGGATCATAACTGACACCGCCCTCCTCATTTTTTTCCAAACCGCCAACTCGATGCTCCAATCCGGCTTGCCCGGGGATGGCCTGCTCGCGAGCAAGGGTAGAAGGGTCTCGCTTATAAACAACGTACTCCTCATTGGAATCGGCAAACGGAACCTCAAGATCAGGAAGGTCGGAAACATTGGGTATCAGCCAAGGTTCAGCCCCATTGGCGATATAAAGATCGCTCAAGAGAATTACAGGCGTTTTGTAGGTAATGGCTATTCTTGCCGCCTCGATAGCGCAATCAAAGCAATCGGAAGAAGAATGGGCGGCAATAATGGGGATCGGACTGTCGCC
>CAWVZQ010000660.1:0-2071 GCA_963934405.1 uncultured Opitutales bacterium
TTTTGAAATTGATCCAAGTTCATGGTGTAGAATATCGTTTGATCGACAATATGATAGCTTTCAAAAATTTGGCAACCGGATCCTTGCCGTGAGTTGGACTCGTTCAAAAATCGCAGTTCTTGATTTCGAAGGAGAAACCAGAACAGGAGTAGTGGAATTTGGGATAGTTATAATTAAAGGATCGCAAATAATCTCAACAGAAACAGAACAGTGCAGCCCCTTGGGGCAACTTCACCCAAAAAGCATTGAAATACACGGTCTTCGGGAGAGCGATTTATTAGGGTTAAGGTCTTTTCCAAAAAAACAAAGCTTTTTTGCTGAACTGAGAGATTCCGTCGATGCGTTTTGTGCTCATCACGCAAGTGTTGAAGAAAACTTATTGAAGGATACATGGCCTTATCGCCCAGTCCGGAACGAAAAACAGAATCTCAATTGGGGACCATGGGTAGATACCCTTCGACTTTACAAAAAGCTATATCCCGACATTGGCAATTATTCTCTTGCCCATTTGGTCAGCACTTTTGGCGTAGAAGACAATTTAGAAAAAAAAGCCTTGAGATTTTGCCCGCAAGGCAGGCAAAAGTATCATTGCGCCCTTTACGACACCTTGGCTTCAGCCTTGTTGCTTACTAGGTTAGCGGAGGAACCAAAAATCTCCGAGGCAAGCTTGGAGTGGTTGATCGAGACGAGTGCTTCAGGACAAAAAAAGAGCGAGCCACTGACCCAAGCAACCCTGTTTGATCGGTAAGATAGCCAGAAGACACAGTCGCTCAATTTCGACGCATAACTAAGTCTCGTCTCCGTCGCTACTTTCTTCCGCATGTGGAGGTCGTGGCTCGGCGGCGTCATCGGCGGAAAGGTCAGGTGAAGGAGAATTCTCATCGGGGGCAATGCTCTCATCAGGGACAGACTCTTCTACAAGCTCTTGATTTGGGTCAGTATCAATTAGTGAATCCTCAGGGTCATCGTCATCACCTTCTTGCATGGCAACAACGCGAGAAATCGCGATTAGCTTGTCGCCCTTAGCCAAGTCAACAAGCTTAACCCCCTTTGTGCCTCTATTGGTCTCGCGAATATTGAGCACGGGACAGCGAATGGCCTGACCTTTCTTGGTCAACATCATAATCTCGTCGTCCTCGTCGACGGCTAAAGCTCCCGCAAGAGCCTTCGCATCCATAGCAATAACACCGTAACCGCCTCGCTTGCGAGGCGTGTTATCCTCTCCTTCTCCACCGCGAGGAAGGAAAGCTGAGAATTCAGTTCGTATGCCCAACCCGTTAGCACCGGCGATGAGAAGCAGTCGCTCGTCGTCAACTACTAGCATACTTTCCACATGGTCTCCCTCACGTAAGCGAATTCCGCGCACCCCACGGGTAACACGACCTTGATTTCGAAGTTGGTTTTCGTGAAAACGCAGACCTTTACCATTGTGGGTAAGGATAAGAATATGATCTTCGCCTGTTGTCTTACGGGCTTCAAGGACAGCGTCGCCTTCGTCCACGTTAATGCCAATAAGTCCTCCTTTGCGGTGGTTGCGATATGCCGAAAGGTGAGTCTTTTTGACGACTCCCTTTTGAGTGCATAAAACGAGGGACACCGGTTGCTCAAAATCTTCCACACAAACCATCGCAGCAACCTTTTCGCCTTTTTGCATCTGAAGCAAATTGACAATGCTGCGACCTTTGGAATCTCGTTTCCCTTCAGGCACCTCATAGACTTTTTCCACATACACCCGGCCATTGTCCATGAAGAACATGATGGTGTCGTGGGCATTAGCCGTAAAGAGCTGGTCGATGGGATCCTCTTCCCTTTGCCCACTGCCGATCACCCCCTTGCCTCCGCGATGCTGCGAACGATATTCGTCGACCGAAGTACGCTTAATAAAGCCGTTCTTGGTAATGGTAATCACGCAACCGTCGTTAGGAATCAGGTCTTCCATCCTGATGTCGCCTTCAGCCTCTGTAATTATGCAACGACGAGGTGAAGGATAAGCTTCCTTCATTTCCAAAAGCTCATCCTTAATTACTTCGAGGAGACGACTTTCGTTGCCGATAATTTCACGAAAGCCTTC
>CAWVZQ010000661.1:0-2071 GCA_963934405.1 uncultured Opitutales bacterium
GTATTCTCCCGCCGCTCCGGAGATACCCGGAATTGTCGTCAAAACTCCCGTGCCTATTCCTGTTCCGTCGGTGGGCACGTGGGCTGGGTCTGGATTTCCATCTGCGACTTTCTGCACTACACCATCGTCGGTCACGAACCATAGGTTGCCGGAACTATCGGTTACGCCTTGTTGCGACATGTTGCCGTTTGGAGTTACGGGGTTAGCGGTCCAAGCCGGAATTTCAGCTGCATTGCCACCTGCGATAACCGTGGTTGGGATGCTGATCTCTTCCCCTACGAAAGCGGTCACGTTTTCGTTATGAGAGGCCGTACCTTGAATCGCCGTAGCTGTGATAGTGGTGGGCGTACCTTCGACTACCGTTACGGGAATCGCCGTGTGTGATCCCTTGACCGGGTTGGCGGCGAAATCGGCGACCGTTCCTCCGGCCTTAACGGTTATTCCAACGGCAGGAGAAGTTCCGATAAGAGGAGTGGTGGGAAAATCGGCGACCGTTCCTCCGGCCGTAACGGTTAATCCAATGGCAGGAGACGCTCCGATAAGAGGAGTGGTGGGAAAAGGAGCGACCGTTCCTCCGGCGGTAATTGTAAAGTCAATTGGAGTGGCGTGGAGGCCACTCAACGGGGTTCGAGTGACGGGGGTTATGGCTCCCCCCGCATTACCTTGTACGCTTCCTGCGAAAGATCCGGTAACACCATTGAATGTGGTCGCGGGAGTGGACCCCGGCGTCGAACTTCCGATGGTGAGACTATCGAAGAATCCGGTTCTGGGAATTGTCACTTGGGTGGAAATCCCGTCGTCGGAGGTTGGGATATAGAAGGACATGGGATCCTTGGGGTCGGTCGAGAAGATGCTTACGCCATTGAACTTCCTGCCTCTCATCGAAAGTATCTCGGACTGCATTTCTTTGAACTCCTTGTTGTAGAGTTCGCGTTCAGGTCGTCCGGCGACCAAGTCGTCGTATTTGGTTCGTAGTTCCGCCATTCGGTCAAGAGCCTTGCCCATGGAGCTCAAGGCCGCATCTTGATGTTCCAGAAAGGATCTGGCGTTTTGAACATTTTCGCGCACTTTGAAGGCCTTCTTTAGCTTGGCTCCGATATTCATCGAGACGCCGAGCCCTCCTGCATCGTCTACGCCGTTGGATAGCTTTACACCCGTGGACAGGCGATTAAGGCCACGGGATAAATTCCTATGGGCGCTCTCCATATAGAGAGAGGTCGACTTGGCTAACTGTACGCTTCCTCCTAACATATTGTTTTACGCCTTTTTGGGTACTAACCTCGGGCGGTTCTCGCTTGCTTCGCTTCCCACACCTTGCAGGGAGTGAAACTTGCATTTGGTAGCGACCCGATTGTCGCCTTTTTCATGTTAGACAGTCGACTGCCACCAACAAAACTTTACTTAAAAAGTGAAAAAGTTTTTGGTTTCATTGGAAATCAAAGACTTATGGGAGTTTTGTCATGGAACTCGAACAGAGAGAATAGGAAAAATTCACTCCACTCTTTTCGAATTCCTTCCAAAAATGAAAACGCCGGCTCGAGGGCCGGCGTTTCAGGGCTGAAATAAATGGGTTTCGGGTCAGTCTTCCTTCTTTTCAGACGACTCTGGCGATTCCTTTTGTTCATCGCCCTCGCTTTTGCCTGCATCTTCCTTGCCTTCGTCCGCAGAGGCTATGTCGGGCTTGGAGCCTTTGGCATCTGAATCCGATGTGCCTTTATCCTTCTCGACAACCTCAGCTTTGTCGCTTTCCCGAGGTTTGAAGTCTTCGTGGTCGGCCGATTTTTCGGTTTCGGGCTTTTCCTCCCGTTTGGGTTCGCCGGATCGTTGTTCGAAAGGCTTGGCTTTTTCGGATGGTTTGGACGCCCCATCACTTTGACCCGCGGTGGATTTTGGTCTCATTGCCTTTTCGGGGTCAATCGACTTCGGTTTGCCCGAAAGCACGATTTTTTTCTTTTCCCCAAACGGTGACCCGGTGGTTTTGGAGGTCTTCAACTTGCCTTCTCCTGTTTTAGGGGCGGGACCCATAGGTTTGGCGGGAGACTTGTCGCTCTTTTTCTTGTCGTCGGAATCG
>CAWVZQ010000662.1:0-2070 GCA_963934405.1 uncultured Opitutales bacterium
CGGGCCAGCTGGACAACACAATCGTGGTCGTGACAAGCGACCACGGCATGCCTTTTCCCCGGGCTAAGGCAAGCCTTCACGACGACGGTTCACGAGTTCCATTGGCCATTCGCTGGCCCAAGGGCATCAAGGATTCCGGTCGCACGGCGGATGCCTGTATGAACCTCAGCAGCCTTGCCCCAACCTTTCTGACAGCGGCCGGCTTGCAGGTGCCGGACATGATGACTGCAGGAAGCCTGATGCATGTGTTCAGCAACGCGGGAACGCCGAACCTAAGAGCTTATCAAGACAAGTCCGCCGCCTTCATTGCCATGGAACGCCACGACGGGTGTCGCAAGGGAGGCAAGGGCTATCCCTGTCGCGCTATCCGCACAGGGGAATATCTCTATATCAAGAATTTCAAGCCCGACCGCTGGCCGGCGGGTAACCCGGATCGTGAATTCTGTGCCCGCTACATTCCCTTCGGCGAAGTCGATTCCTCACCTACCAAGACCTTGTTGATGGATAACAAGGACAATCCCGGTTTCAAACGCTTTTACGATCTTGCTTTCGCCAAGCGTCCCGCCGAGGAACTCTATCACGTCACCAAGGATCCCGGGCAAATAGTCAACCTCGCGGGGAAACCCAAGTATGCCGAGATCCAAAAAAAACTTGCAGCCCGATTGCAGGAGCATCTGGTTCGCACTAAAGATCCTCGTGTGCTTGGCCTGGATGCCCCGTGGGATTACTATCCCTATTATGGTGCTCGGCGAAACAAGAATTGGCAGGTTGATCCCAAGCCATGAACGTTTTGAAGTGTCTTCTGTTGCTTTTCTTTTTTGCAGGCAATCTGTGGGCTCGTCCCAACGTGCTCTTCATCGGGGTTGACGACTTGCGCGACTGGGTCGGGCACTTAAGTGGCCACCCGAATGCTAAGACTCCCAACATTGATCGCCTTGCAAAGCGTGGAGTTTCCTTTACCCGTGCCTATTGCTCAGCCCCTCTCTGTAATCCCTCCCGCATCAGCCTGCTGACCGGCGTTGCCCCGTCCAAGTCGGGCGTTTACGGTAATGGGGAGAAGCTGCGGCAGAAGCTCCCGGATGCCGTTACCCTGATGCAGCACTTTCGGGCATCAGGATACTCGGTTCGAGGCGCTGGAAAGATTTTCCATGGAACTTCTGCTTATGACATGGACTCTTGGGATATCTTTTTTAAATCTTCTGGCTCGAAAAAACACCGCGTCAAACGCGATAGCAGTTTGCCAAAGTCTGCGTGGGTTCCTTGGGGTGCTCTTGCGTGCAGTGATGATGAGATGTTGGACGGCATAAATGCCAAATGGATAATTACTGAGCTGAAGAAGCCTCAGGAAAAACCTTTTTTTCTGGCATACGGACTAACAAAGCCACATTTGACATGGAGCGTTCCTCAGAAATATTTCGACCTGCATCCCCTCGAGGGAATTAAACTGCCTCCAACGAAAAAAGGAGATTTGGACGATCTTCCTGCCTTTGGCAAAAAATTGGCACGGGAAGTCTACGACCCTTCCGGAGAGAGAGATTTCGCGGTGAAGCCGGATGGAGATCATGCAAACGTGATCTCGAACAAGCAATGGGGCAAAGCGGTTCAAGCCTATCTCGCCACAATCAGCTTTGCCGACGCACAGATTGGACGGGTGCTCGATGCACTGGATCGCAGCGGGCATGCCGACAATACCATTGTCGTCTTGTGGGGAGATCACGGTTGGCATTTGGGCGAGAAGAACCATTGGCGTAAGCATGCCTTGTGGGATGTTTCCACACGGACGCCCCTTATCTTTTCAGCGCCACGGGGCGTGGCGAAAGATAAACTCTGCCAGCGTCCGGTCAGTTTGATCGATATTTACCCTACGCTCATCGACCTTTGCGGTCTGCCAAAGCGGAGAGGTTTGGACGGTCAAAGTCTCAAGTCTCTTTTGGAGAATCCAGAAAGGAAATGGGATCGACCGGTAGTAATCACCTACGGATTGAACAATCATGCCGTACAAACCGAACGCTGGCGCTACATCCGGTATCGCGACGGAGGTCAGGAACTCTATGATCACGAACGCGATCC
>CAWVZQ010000663.1:0-2070 GCA_963934405.1 uncultured Opitutales bacterium
TTTTGAAATTGATCCAAGTTCATGGTGTAGAATATCGTTTGATCGACAATATGATGGCTTTCAAAAATTTGGCAACCGGATCCTTGCTGTGAGTTGGACTCGTTCAAAAATCGCAGTTCTTGATTTCGAAGGAGAAGTCAGTACCGGAGTGGTAGAGTTTGGCGTAGTTGTAATTAAGGGTTCGCAAATAATCTCAACAGAAACAGAACAGTGTAGCCCCTTGGGGCAACTTCACCCCAAAAGCATTGAAATACATGGCCTTAGACAGAGCGATTTATTAGGGTTAGAGTCTTTTCCAAAAAAACAAAGCTTTTTTGCTGAACTGAGAGATTCCGTAGATGTGTTTTGTGCTCATCACGCAAGTGTTGAAGAAAACTTATTGAAGGATACATGGCCTTATCGCCCAGTCCGGAACGAAAAACAGAATCTCAATTGGGGACCATGGGTAGATACCCTTCGACTTTACAAAAAGCTATATCCCGACATTGGCAATTATTCTCTTGCCCATTTGGTCAGCACTTTTGGCGTAGAAGACAATTTAGAAAAAAAAGCCTTGAGATTTTGCCCGCAAGGCAGGCAAAAGTATCATTGCGCCCTTTACGACACCTTGGCTTCAGCCTTGTTGCTTACTAGGTTAGCGGAAGAACCTAAGATCTCCGAGGCAAGCTTGGGGTGGTTGATCGAGACGAGTGCTTCAGGACAAAAGAAGAGCGGCCTTCTGACCCAAGCAACCCTGTTTGGTCGGTAAAATAGTCGGAAGACACAGTCGCTCAATTTCGACGCATACTAAGTCTCGTCTCCGTCGCTACTTTCTTCCGAATGTGGAGGTCCTGGCTCTGCGACGTCTTCGGCGGCAAGGTCAGGTGAAGGAGAATTCTCATCGGGGGCAATGCTCTCGTCAGGGACAGGCTCTTCTAAAAGCTCTTGATTTGGTTCAGTATCAATTGGTGAATCCTCAGGGTCATCGTCACCACCTTCTTGCATGGCAACAACGCGAGAAATTGCGATTAGTTTGTCGCCCTTAGCCAAGTCAACAAGCTTAACCCCCTTTGTACCTCTATTGGTCTCACGAATATTGAGCACGGGACAGCGAACGGCCTGACCTTTCTTGGTCAACATCATAATCTCGTCGTCCTCATCGACGGCTAAAGCTCCCGCAAGAGCCTTCGCATCCATAGCAATGACACCGTAACCGCCTCGCTTGCGAGGCGTGTTATCCTCTCCTTCTCCACCACGAGGAAGGAACGCTGAGAATTCAGTTCGTATGCCCAACCCGTTAGCGCCGGCAATGAGAAGCAGTCGCTCGTCGTCAACTACTAGCATACTTTCCACATGATCTCCCTCACGTAAGCGAATTCCTCGCACGCCACGGGTAACACGACCTTGGTTCCGAAGTTGGTTTTCGTGAAAACGGAGACCTTTACCATTGTGAGTAAGGATAAGAATATGATCTTCGCCCGTTGTCTTACGGGCTTCAATGACGGCGTCGCCTTCATCCACGTTAATGCCAATAAGTCCTCCTTTGCGGTGGTTGCGATATGCCGAAAGGTGAGTCTTTTTGACGACTCCCTTTTGAGTGCATAAAACGAGGGACACCGGTTGCTCAAAATCTTCCACACAAACCATCGCAGCAACCTTTTCGCCTTTTTGCATCTGAAGCAAATTGACAATGCTGCGACCTTTGGAGTCTCGCTTCCCTTCAGGCACCTCATAGACTTTTTCCACATACACTCGGCCATTGCTCATGAAGAACATCATGGTGTCGTGGGCATTAGCCGTGAAGAGCTGGTCGATGGGATCCTCTTCCCTTTGTCCACTGCCGATCACCCCCTTGCCTCCGCGATGCTGTGAACGATATTCGTCGACCGAAGTACGCTTAATAAAGCCGTTCTTGGTGATGGTGATTACGCAACCATCGTTAGGAATTAGGTCTTCCATCCTGATGTCGCCTTCAGCCTCCGTAATTATGCAACGACGGGGCGAAGGATAAGCTTCCTTCATTTCCAAAAGCTCAGCCTTAATTACTTCGAGGAGACGACTTTCGTTGCCGATAATTTCACGAAAGCCTTC
>CAWVZQ010000664.1:0-2061 GCA_963934405.1 uncultured Opitutales bacterium
CTTTCTCTTTTTCACCGTGACACTTGAAACAACGTTCCTGAAGCAAAGGAAGCACACTGTCACGGAAGTGAATTGCCCCCTCTTCCTCTGGAGGTCTCCTTAGAAGCTTGGTGGCTTGTACGAGACCATCCCCAATAAATCTGTCAATCGAGTTACTGCCGGGAAGAAAACCAAATGCTTTCGGAGACGCTTGCGCCACTTGACCAGACACGATCTCCCGAGCTTGCTTGTGACGCTTTTTCCAATAGGAATCAGCTTTCTTGGCAGCTTCGCGGCGCCGGTTCGTATCGAGGTTACGAAAAAAAGGTTCCCTTTCGCGTCTCCAAGTCATCCATCCTGCATCGGTCAGGGGAACTTTTCGGCGAGGGCCGATTAACTCAAAAGGGCGACCGCCAACAGAAACGGCAATGCAGGTTTCTCCAAGATCATGACGATAGCGTTTATTTCCCTTAACATCGCCGACAAGACACTCGAAGCGGACCTTCATAGGGTTTCCGTCGCTCTTCAAGAGAAAGCGTTTTTCGGTATCTCCCGGCCCGGGAATCCTCAAGTAGTCAGGCCAATCCGTTGGTATCTTGGGAACATTGTGATGCGCTCCGCCACCTTTGGCGGGTTGAGGCACGGAAATCATAAGCTTGTCGTCCACCCAGATGCGGGAGGACCAGCGGGAACGAACCAACCACTCGTGTTCGCCCGAGGGCAAGGTGACGCTGGACAATGCGCGAAGCAGGAAGGTCTTCGGGCGATCAACGCGCACCCCCGGTTCGCCATATTTATGAACGGTTCGGAAAAAACCAAAGACGTCTTGTTGGTAGGAATCAACTGGTGGTAAATCCGGTCGCGGCCATCCTTTAGCAGATGAAAAGCCCTCCACTAACTCGACCGACACCTTATCCGATGGCCAATGATCACGAGCGTACTTGGGCTTCGGTTGCTCCAGACGGCGATAACGCTTGGCAATAACTTGAGGCGACAGGATTTCTCGGTGAATGGCCACCTCGTCGAGATCACCTGCGTAACTGTTGTTGCGACTGCCGCCGAGGGCTGAACCAATCCAAAGTTCGTCATCATCCACCACGGGAGGGCGTTGAGTAGAGCCGCCCATGTCCCACTTTCCGGAAACGGGTTTTCCCTCGACATACCCCTTGACGCTTTTGGGCTTTCCAAACTCGTAGGTGACAGCGACATGAGACCATCCATCGTCAGGCAAGACACCGGAGTCAGAAGTCCAGCGATGCCATTCGCCGGGCTTGCCTTTTTTAGACCGCGAAAAGAAAAGAAAGCTCACGCAACCTTCGCCACCCTGCCCACGCAAGCGGAGGGCATAGTTTTGGTTGTTGCCCGCAAAACCCTTGTTGTTCGTGCGCCCCTTGCCGATGAGATAGACATTGTCGCCCTCACCGATTTCTCCGAACGATACCCAAGCTTCCAGAGTAATGGCGTCGCCATTGTCAAAGTCGAGGAAGCTTCGCCGTCCGGGATCCTTAACCACAAGCCTTGAGCCACCGTTAAATAACGCTCCTCGATTGTCCTTTGCGAAATCGGGAAATTCGGGGGGGCGCGGGCCGCGTTCAAAGGATATGTCCCCCACGATATCGAATCCTACGTTCTCACCTTCGAAATCAAAATATAAAGCGGGCTTAGCCAATGCGAAGGTAGTCGCTAATAGGGCGGCAACTATGCTTTTTACAAAATGCATTACAAGGGATGGCGATCGAAGTATTAAAGTCTTACGAATTGGTATTTTTGAGGAACCTTAAGGGCAAGGCAAGTTCACTCTTGGAAAGTCAGTAGGAATCTCTTCAATGGACAATCCATGAAGATTAAACAAATTTCCCGCCGTCGCTTCACTCAAGGGCTCGCTTTCGGGTGCCTTGCTTCACCTGCCGCCACTAACGCCATTTTACCGATCAAACGTAATGGGCCACCAAGATTGAAGCTAAGCCTAGCGGCCTATTCCTTTCGAAAGCAACTGACGGCCAAAACGGAAACGCCAGGAGCGATGGACATGATGGGCTTCATCGACTGGTGCGCCACCCAGGATCTGGATGCCTTCGAGCC
>CAWVZQ010000665.1:0-2061 GCA_963934405.1 uncultured Opitutales bacterium
TTTTGTTAAATTGATCGAAATTCAATGGGTATACAAACTACCTTCGGCAGCGGATGACCTTGCCTTGGTGAATGACGTCGACGTCGGGTCCGAGGCTAAGCCAAGGAATGACCTCAGGATGTTTCTCGAGGAAGTCGAAGTACTCCTCGGAGGCAAATTTCAGCTCGTGAATCGTCTTGTCCGAATCATCGCGGGCATCGTCGTCGATCCAGAGATTCCCGGCGAGGTGGAAGGTCTTCCCGTCTATCATGCGATTCTCGGACGCGATCCTGCCACGCCCCTTTCCGGCTCCCGAATAGGCGATGTCGCGAGCAGCGCTGAAGTCGGACAAGCCACTGGCGCTCTTGAGGGCCGAACCTGAAGCTGCCCCGCGGATGGCGGCATCCCCGGACTTCTCGCGCTTGAAACTGTCGTAGGACAGCTTGGCTTCCGATTCCACGACAATACTGTCCTCCAAGCTAAGCGGCCTGGCTGCGCCCGGGGCGAACCCACCCAAACTGCGACGAGCCAAAGGCACGGCGCGATCCTTCTCATCCTCGATGATAAGGTAACTGGTATAAGGGGTTACGATACCGTACTTGCGGGCCAAGCGGGCCACTTCCTCCTTCAATTCCTTCTTTTCGCCTCGCAGGCGAATTTCGTCTAGTAGGTACCCTACCCTGCGAGTCGCCCAGATGCGGGGTATGAATTTGTTCTTGTCGGTTTCCTCGGGGAACAATGCCTCGTACTTGAAGGTTTTCTTCTCGCCGCGAATCGTGCCGCGGAGGATTACGTTTCCCTTTTTGGAGCCGGCTTCATACCTACCGAGAACAACCATCTGGTCACCCTTGAAAAGGTCGGGAAGATTTTTCGGGTATATGTTTCGCACACGCTCCGGGCCCTCTATCTCGAGCTTGAGATCGGCGAGCACGGGCTCGGATATCTTGCCATAGAAGCGCGACACCTTGTACTCCAAGTTCTCCTCCGGCAGAACGTACTGGCTGACGGCATTGGTCTCCTCGGTGATCTTGTCGAGGAGGTGCGTGTTGACGTTGGTTCCGATCCCGAAGCAGAAAACGCGAACCTTGCTCTTGGAGTCGCCGATTTTCTTCCTGAGAGAGTTGAGAATGACGTCCTCCTTGATTGCCCCGATGGTGGGCTGTCCGTCGGTCATGAAAATGACTTGGGTGGGACGGCTCTTGGATGCCTTGGCGGAAACGATCGTGGCCGCCTCCCCAAGAGCTTCCTCGATGGCGGTGCCGCCGATGGCGCGTACGGAATCAATGAATTTGGAGGCCTTCTTTCGGTTTTTGGAAGTAGCGGCCACCATCTTCCCGAACACGGGCTCGGCCTCGGTGGAAAACCGTATGATCTCGAAGCGATCCTCGTCGTTCAGGCTATCCACGCAAAACTTCATAGCCTCCTTGGCCTGCTCGATCTTCTTCCCTCTCATCGAACCGGAGGAATCGAAAACGAACACGACGTCCTTCGGAATGGGGGCTTCTTCCTTTTTCCATGCCCCCGGGCTTACCAACAGCATGAAGTGACCATCACCTTCGGACTTATTTGGATTATGGGTGAGGACGCTCAAGTCGACGTCTCCGCCCTTTTTACCCTTGAGCGAATAGTACAAAAGGAAGTCGGCGTCGGTCGCCATGTTCTTCTTTTCCAGGCCCACCACCACTCGCTGCTTGCCGTGGCGCTTGACCTCGGCCTCGTGGGAAGGCGAATAGACCGACTTTATCTCGGCCCCGGAAGTCTCGACCTCGATCTTCATGGAAAGATCCTTGATCGGGCGTGAGGAGTATTTCTTGGTGTTGAGGTGATAGAGGTACCTGACCATCTTGCCGTCCCGCTCGAGAATCTCGGTGTACTTGATCTTCACCTCCTTTTCCTTCTTCGGCTCGATGGGAAAGATGCGCACCTTGAACAGGCTTTGCCCGGCATACTCGAATAGAGCGGGATCGAGTGCCTTGCGAACGATGTCCTCGTAAATTTTGCGAGCCTTCTTGGCATCGAGGAGTTCAGCCTTCTGCATCTTGCCGTTCACCTCCATGGAAAACTTGTCGATCCGCGCTCCCT
>CAWVZQ010000666.1:0-2056 GCA_963934405.1 uncultured Opitutales bacterium
GAAACGCTTTCTTTGCAATCATAGGGACTTGGGCCTCGGTTTCCTCCGTCTGGGCCGCCGCCCCCACTGGCGCGGTCACCATCAGCGGCACGGCCACGCAGAACGAAACTCTCACGGCCGCGAACACCCTCGCCGACGCGGATGGCCTCGGAGCAATCACTTATCAATGGAAGCGCGAGTCGCTTCCAGAATACAATTGGGCCTTGCAGACTAACGCCCAGGATTCGGGAACCCATGCCAACCATGGTTCGCTGCAAGGAAACGGTGCATTTTCCGGAGGCGTCTTCCATACCACGACTTCCGGCGGTGCCGGCCGCGTCCAGATGGTGAACGAGGACATTGCCCTGAGTTCCTTTCCCCAAGGCTTCTCCATTTCCCTAGACATTAAGTTCGACCCCATTGATTTCGACCGCAGCGACGTCTACCTGTGGGTTTTCCTTATGCTTGGTGAACAACAGAACGGTTCCGGCGACTGGAACAACCAAATCACCATGACCCTCTATCACGACGACTTCTCGTTCAACATGTCGGTGGACGGAACACCCCACCGCCTGATCATCGACAAGAGCATGATTGCTCAGTGCAAGACGGCATTGTGCAAAATCACTGGGTCGATCGACCCGAGCGGTAACTTGGCCCTCTACTTGAACGGTTCCCTGCTGGGGACACAGGCAGCGTCGAGTGCCATCACAGCGCAGATACCGACTCGCTCCTATGCCAAGCTGAGCGTCGGAAGCTCCATCGATGGAGCTTATCCCTTTTATGGCTCGATCAAGAACTTCTCCCTTCACAACGCAACGGGCCTATCGTCCTCTCCGATCGGCGGAGCCACCAACGCCACCTACGCCTTGACCTCGGCCGACATCGGCAAAGCCATCACCGTGACTGCCAACTACACCGACGGTGCCAGCACCGCCGAATCCGTGACCTCCTCTGCGACGACTGCGGTGGCTGTGGCTACGCACACCGTCCAGGGCGTCAACAACCCGTACCATAGTGGCTGGACTGCTTGGTCTACTCTCAGTTCGGGTTCCGTTAATGATCATGATTATGCAACTTGGAATTACAGGGACTTGTCCTCTGGTGACAGGGGGTACATTGCAGGCAAGATGGCGACCAACGATGATCGTCAGGGCACCAACCTGACGAGTGGGACCTTGCAGGGATACATTAATTCTAGGGATCAGGTTCAAACCAAGGCGGTAGAGGTCGACGCTGGTACATGGGAAGTAAATGACTGGACGGTAACGGTTAGGGGGAGAAACAAAACCTACACCGACAAATATCTGCAAATGCTCTGGGTGGAACCGGGAACCTTTACCATGGGAAGCCCGACGAGCGAGGCGGGACGCGGAACGAATGAGACCGAACACAACGTGACGCTCAAGAAGGGCTTTTACCTCGGCAAGTACGAGGTTACGCAGGCTCAGTACGAGGCGGTGATGACGGGGAACACGAACAGTTTGAGCGCCACGCCGAGCCAGTATTCGGGTAACGATCGCCCCGTGGAGAAGGTGAGCTGGGACGACGCCCAAATTTTCCTCACCCGCCTGAACGCGGCCGAGCAGGCGGCGGGCAGGTTGCCCGCTGGGTGGAGCTATGCTTTGCCCACCGAATCGGAATGGGAGTACGCCTGCCGGGCGGGAACGACCACGGCGTATTCGTGGGGAAACAACATCAATTCTACTCGGGCTAACTATAATCAGAGCGGGATCAGCCAGACCCGAGACGTCGGTCAATACACGGCCAACCCGTGGGGCTTTTTCGACATGCACGGAAACATTTGTGAATGGACGGCGGACAGGTACGAAGCGAATTACCCGACTGGATCGGTGACCGACCCCACGGGACCTGCATCGGGCTCGACCCGGGTCATACGCGGCGGCTCCTGGCTCAACTCCGGGACTGGCTTGCGCTCCGCCTTGCGCAGCCACAACGAGGTCTATGCCCGCGGCAACTCCATTGGCTTCCGCCTCGCCTACAAGCCAATCCCGAACGCCACCCCCGTCATCACTTCCAACGGCGGTGCCGCAACGGCATCGGTCAACGCTCCTGA
>CAWVZQ010000667.1:0-2054 GCA_963934405.1 uncultured Opitutales bacterium
TGGATATGGCCAACCGACACGGTGCATTTGTTGCCAGTCAGCCGGGAGCTACCCCGCATTTGTCAGACGAGTTATGGGAATCTTACAAGCTGGCAAGCCAGTGAATCATTCGTTGTGGCAATTCATTATGAAAAGGGCACTGAGCCATCCCCGTGAAGAATATAGCTGACTTTTTAATCCAAGCGGAAAATTCAACGATTTGACTTAATGCTCGGCATGAAGTAGCGATCCGAAATGGAATTAAAGTGTGTTCATGTATTTCTGATTTTGCTGTCCGCTTTTACGGCTAGCTTCGCGGCGTAGTCGTCAAAGGGTCTGAATTTGGGTGGCCGTTTGCCGCCTTTCAACTTGCCTGGAGTCGACGGCAAAATGCACATGGCTAAGGAATATGCCGCCGCGAAGGTTCTGGTGCTGATGTTTACCTGCAATCATTGTCCAACCGCTCAGGCTTATGAGGATCGAATCATCCAGCTTGAGGCTGATTACAGGGAAAAGGGCGTTAAGCTGATCGCTATTTCTCCGAACAATGCGGAGGCGGTCCGCCTCGACGAGCTGGGTTACGCCGATCTGGGTGACTCCTTGGCGGACATGAAGGTTCGGGCCAAGAATAAGAATTATCAGTTTCCCTTTCTGTATGATGGTGAAACCCAAGAGTTTTCCCGCAAGGTTGGCGTGAAGGTGACTCCGCACGTATTTATTTTCGATGCTGATCGCAAGCTTCGCTACAACGGGCGAATCGATAATTCGGAGGTGCACGAGGTGTCTGGCCGCGATACCCGCAACGCCCTCGACGACTTGCTCGCCGGGCGCCAAGTGAAGGTACCCATTACACGCGTCTTCGGATGCTCCACCAAATGGAAGGAGAAAGTGGCGGGAGTCGCTAGGGCGGATGCCGCTTGGGCCAAACTCCCCGTTGAACTTGAAACGATTAATGCGGTTGGGTTGAAGTCGTTGGTGGCGAACAAAGGTGAAGATTATCTACTGATCAATGCTTGGGCCACCTGGTGCCTAACTTGTGTGGAGGAGTTCCCTGAACTGGTGAAGATGGGTCGCATGTACCGCCGCCGGCATTTCAAGCTGGTTACGCTCTCGGTGGACAATCCTGACCACAAGGGGCAGGCTCACAAATTTCTTAAGCGTTCACAGGCAGCCATGACCAACTACCTGTACACTGGTCACGACCGTGACGAACTGGCTGAAGCGCTTGATTCAAAGTGGACGGGTCCCATTCCCTATACCCTTCTCGTGGAGCCTGGAGGCAAGGTGATCTATCGCAAGGAAGGGCCATTCGATGCTCAAGCCTTGAAGACGATGATCGCCGATACTCTAGGTCGCACTTACGCCAGTCGAAAAAAGAAGAATTAAGGCGGTTCCAGTCGCCTATTGCTTCCAGCGAAATGTTTCGCCCTCGAGGATCAGGTCGCGTTTTTTTCGTTTGGGTGAGGGCTTGGCAAAGGTTTTGGGCGCTTGGTTGACGAGGAGTTTCTTCAAGTCCGCGTATTTCGGTTGTTCGGCCAAGTTGTTCCACTCGTTGGGATCCTTCTGGACATCGTAGAGTTCCTCGCTGCCGTCCTTGTAGCGGATGTACCGCCATTGCTTGTTCATGATGGCGTAGGATTCGGGGAACATGTGCGGAAGGTAGACGTTGCGGTCCTTGGCCTTTTTCGGCTTGGCGAGGGTATTGGCGATAGAGGTGCCCTCGAGCTTGTGCGGGGTTTCCGGGAGGTCGCATAGTTCGACGAAGGTGGGATACATGTCGATCAGGCTGACGGTGACGTCGGAGGTAGCTCCCTTGGCTACGCCTGGCCCGGCCCAGACGAAGGGGACGTTGGAGGTCCGTTCCCAAAGGGTGTGCTTTCCCCAGTCGCCTTTTTCTCCGTGGTGGTAGCCATGGTCGGACCATAGGACGATTATAGTGTCGTCGGCGTAAGGGCTGGCGTCGAGGGCGTCGAGCACGCGGCCGATCTGGGCGTCGGCGTAGCTCATGCAGGCCAAGTAACCGTGGAGAGCTTCCTTGACCGCTCCCAGTTGAACCAAGCGTTGGTGGATGCGGG
>CAWVZQ010000668.1:0-2048 GCA_963934405.1 uncultured Opitutales bacterium
AATTCGTAGCTGTTGGTCGATTTTCGGCCAAATTGCTCGTTCGTCACGACCACCTTGCCTCCCTTTACGGTGCCCTCCTTTCGAATGGGTTGAGCCCCCATGTTGACCACTCCGCTGAAGCCTAGGATTTGGCCTTCGATCGTTTCGCGACTGTTCTCGTGTGATTCCATGATCACTTCGGTGCCCGCCCGCTTGATCTTCATGTAGGTGTGGGTTTGCAATCTCACTTCCGATCCATGCCGCTCGAAAGTGGTGTGGGCATATCCCACCTTTGCATCGAACATTCGCACCTCCATCCAGATCTCCTCGAACAACCCTTTCGGAGGGTACTTCTCTTCCGCTTGACCTTCCGTTAGGATGGCAAAAGCGAAAAACAATAAGGCCGCCCAACGAGAAACGCTTGCCAATCTATCAGTCATGTCGTGATTTGAAAAAAGTTTGATTCGACCGAATTCCAGTTCTCCTCACAACCGTAAACTTTCCCTCCATGCGTTATGATTTTTTAGTAATCGGTGGTGGTAGCGCAGGTTATGCCGCTGCCCGCACCGCACACGACTACGGAGCGAAAGTGGCTGTCGTCGATGGATCAAGCGAGCTCGGTGGCCTATGCATCCTCAAGGGGTGCATGCCGTCCAAGACCCTGATCTACGCTGCCGAAGCCCTTCACCTGGCGAGGATGGGTTCCGTATTCGGCCTCGAAATCCCCGAGGCGAAAGCCAACCTTTTCGCCATGCAGGCTAGGAAAAAAGAGGTCATTCGTGAGTTTGCCGAGTACCGTCAAGGGCAGCTTGAGGATGGTCGATTCGATCTTCATCGCGCCTCTGCCACCTTTGTCGATTCTCACAACGTCAAACTTTCCGACGACTCCGTCCTGGAAGCCGAAAAGATTCTGGTCGCGACCGGTTCGACGGTCAATCTTCCCAATGTGCCCGGGTTGCTCGACGTTCCCGTTAGAACCAGCGACGACGTTCTGGACCTAGCTGAGCTTCCCGAGGAGGTGCTCGTGCTTGGTGGGGGAGTGGTCGCCTGCGAACTGGCTCAGTACCTTGTTCGAGTCGGCGCCCGGGTAACCATAGTGCAACGCAGCCCTCGACTCCTCAAGGAGTTCTCGCCCGAAGTCTCGCAAGTCGTCGAGCAAGCCTTCAGGGACGAAGGCGTGGAGCTTTTTCTGGATACGGAGCTCCATCAAGTGGAAAACCTTTCCAATGGGTCCGTTCGAGTTCACTTCGGGCACGCAGGGGAAAGGATTCAACGCGATACCGGATTCCTGTTCAATGCTCTTGGTCGCATCCCTTCCGCTGCCTCTCTCGATCTGGTTGCCGCCGGCATCAAGACTCTCCCTTCCGGGCACTTGCGAACGAACTCCTATCAGCAAACCACCGCTCCCAACGTATACGCCGCCGGAGACTGTAGCGGTCCCCACGAGATCGTTCACGTCGCCATTCGGCAAGGCGAGACTGCTGCTGCCCATGCTCTCGGACGCGAGGTTGCCCCCATGAACTACGATGGTATGTTGAGCGTCGTTTTTACCGACCCGCAGGTCGCTTACGTCGGGTTGAGCTTGTCGGAAATCGAGGCCCGAGGAATTTCTTCTGCCTCCGCCTCTTTCCCCTTCGATGATCACGGCAAGTCGATCCTCATGGAAGCCAAGCGCGGACACGTCGCCATACATGCGAACAAGGTCGACGGAAGGATTCTGGGAGCGGAATGCGTGGGTAAGGATGCCGGCGAGCTCATTCACTCGATCTCCGTGGCCATTGCCCTGAAAGCTACCGCGCACGATCTCCTCAAAGCCGATTGGTACCATCCCACGCTCTCCGAGATCTGGACCTATCCGCTCGAGGACGTCTCCGAGGAATGCTTGCTGTCGTGATTGTCGGTTGCCCTTTTTTTGTTCACGGCCCCACACTTTGCGCAACCTACCGTCTTGACTTAAAATTTCTAATCGATTAACTCCCCATCTTTACTTTTGGGGTAGTAGCTCAGTTGGTTAGAGCGCCGGCCTGTCACGCCGGAGGTCGCGGGTTCGAGTCCCGTCTATCCCGCCA
>CAWVZQ010000669.1:0-2047 GCA_963934405.1 uncultured Opitutales bacterium
CGGTTTTTCAAAAAAGAGGGGACCGCGCGGGGTAGAAAGTATTTCTCGCACAAGAATCTGGTAACTTCTCTTTGGTTGACCAAAGTCGAAGGTGAGGAGTAAGTCGATCCGTTGGTTTGGTTTGTCGAGGTCATTGGCATCCGTTACGCGTATGGATCCTCCGACGCCTTTTCGGTCGGGGCAGAAGTAGTACAGATTGGAAGGGAAGTATTTTTCGTGAATTTCCAATACGAACTCGTCGACTGTATGGCCTGCATTCGCCAATTTCTTGAGAAATTCCGAGTTTAGTTTTTTGCCTGTCAGCTCTTCGTGAATCTTGGTCGCGTTCTCTTTGTTGAGACTCGATCCTTTCAGCACTCCGTCGGGCAATCTTCTTTTCTCGAACTCGATTAGAATGTCTCCAACTCCTTTCCCATTGCGTTGTATACCGCGGTCGAAACGTTTTTGGGAGTCTTCCGGTTTTCGACCGATCATGAAGCCATATCCGTGCGTGCTTCGGTCCATTCTCAGTCGGTAAGTGAGACCACGATCGAAATAAAGTGTGCCGGAATCCGACTCGGTCTCGTTTGTTCCATTAGTATCGGTCGACGTGACCTTTGGGGTATAAGTGTCGCGTTTGACCTCAAAGTGCCCTTGTTCCAGTTTTACCGGCAGTAGTACCTCTATTCCAGTTAGTGCTGTTGTCTGCCATTGAATGCCGTCTGCTTCAGCAGCGGATAGGATGGGTCTAAAGGCTTGGGCGCCGATTTGGCTTTTGGGGTGTTTGGCAATGTGCCTCCAATGCTTGCGCCAATTCTTGGCAAAGGCGATGGACCAATCCTCCTTCCTCCCTTCTCGCAATTGGGCAATTAGGGCATCGTTCTTAATTCCCCGAAGCAAGTTGCTAAATTCGTCTTCCTCGAGAGCAAAGACCGAATTCTCCACGAATTTTGATAAATCTCGATCGCGGAAGGAATCGAATACGGCACGACCAAGTTGATTAAGAGGGTGCGGTTGAGCGTGGGCAGTTTGTATGCAAAAAAGCCCGAATAGGAAAATCGGTAAACACACCTTTGGAATGCTCATGAATGCAAACTAGTTACAGATTGGGTCTCATACAAGAGTGAAGATTCGATTGGCGAAGTAATTCAATCTTTCCCCTACCAATGAATCTTTTCCGAGACCATTGCGGACTATTTCTATCGATTTGAAGGTGGGCCGTTTGCGTTTTAGGTCGGGTAAACATTTTCCGTAACTTGCAGGTCCGCGTTGCCGTTGCCAAACGAAAATCGATTGAGCGTATCTACTGAATGTCATAAGTACACACAGATCAATTACATGAGTGTTTCCGAGATGGAGTTTGCAGTGCTAGTTGAAGTTGTTTCGCTTCGTGTGTTCTCATCCGGGGTCAATATTCGACCATTATAATCCCTTCGGCAGGGATTGGTTCGGGATTTGCTGATGTCTTATTCATACACCTTGAAGCAAATCCGTCATGAACCGTAATCGTCCTCTTGATACACGCAAATTACAGGCATTCGAGATGCTTGCCGCCACGGGAAGCTTTACCGGTGCCGCCAAAAAACTTTTTCTTACGCAGTCAGCCGTGAGTCATTCCATGAAATCTCTAGAAGACGACATGGGATGCAAACTTCTGAGAAAACAAGGCAAGAAGGCTGTCCTCACCGAGGCTGGTGAAAGACTCCT
The DNA here is from genome assembly GCA_963934405.1 of uncultured Opitutales bacterium. Taxonomy (GTDB): domain Bacteria; phylum Verrucomicrobiota; class Verrucomicrobiia; order Opitutales; family Seribacteraceae. The sequence continues at coordinate 1,687 of CAWVZQ010000669.1, forward strand.
CGGTTCAGCTCGCCCCTGGCTTCGCCAAATGGAGGAACTGCGCGAGGAGCTCGATGGTTTCGAGCGATATGGGGTGGGCCGTTTGCGTTTGGGAGCGAGCCCCAAGGGATGCCAATTCCTGCTTCCGCCGATCCTGCATCAATTCAAGGAGGAGCATCCTCGCTGTCGATTCGAGGTACAGAGTGGGGATACCCCGAGGTGTCTTGATATGTTGAGAGCCGGAGAAATCGACATGGCCATAACCTTGGAACCCGGCAAAGGCGTAACTTGCGAATTCTTACCTTGGTTTACCGACGAACTGAAAGTCGTTGTTCCCGCAGGTCATGCATGGGCCTCGAAAAGCTTCATGGACAAGGCGGAG
>CAWVZQ010000670.1:0-2042 GCA_963934405.1 uncultured Opitutales bacterium
CGCAAAAGAGCAGGCTCTTTTCCGATAATTCCTGCAAGCTTATTGAGTGCCTGCAGGTTCGCTCCCGGAGCAAAGTGCCAGAGGTTGGCGAGGGAAATTCTTTCCTTCTCCAACTGTAGAGAGAGCTGCTCCGGTTGGCCGGCGATGCCTCCCGGAGAACCGTGGTCCATGACGCGAACGGTAATCACGTTCTTGCCCGTTTTCAGAAGACCCTCGGGAATGGGATACTTCCGCACCGTGTAATGGTGACCGGGATCCTCGTAGCCACCAACGCGCTTGCCATTGACCCAAGTGACGTCCATGTCGTCAATCTGACCGAGGTTCAGGACTGCCTTGGACTTGGCCTGTTCGGCAGACAATTCGATGGTCTTGCGAAACCAAACCACGCCATCGTAGCCGGGCAACCCGGCATTTTCAAAATGACCCGGTACCTCCATGGTTTTCCACTTGGCATGATCAAATGCCAGCTTGGCCCAAGCTTCGCCTTGTGAGCCCGGGTCCACTGCCATGATCAATCTCGTCCAGTAAGGTAACGGAGTGGAGATCGGCTTTGAGGGAGCGGGCTTCGGAGCCTCCGCCTTTTTCGGCAAAGCAGCGAGCAATTGTTCCTTGGTTTGCTTCTCGAGTGCGATCTTCGGGTTGTGGGCCAAAGTCGGGTTGCGATAGAGCACGGTCTGAGCGGGACCGCCGTGAATTTGGAACGAGATCTTGCCTGACAGTTCGCCCTTGGGGTCTTCCAGGGCCACGCACAGCTTGCCGTTGATGGCGGTCCAGATCTTATGCCCGACGGCGAGAATCTCGTAACGGTTCCAGTCGCCGGGCTTGACCGCCCCAGTTGCGTTGTTGTTCCAGTCCAGTTTGCCGCGCCCGTGCTCGTGGTAGAGTTTGCCCCACACCCCGGCCCCGACGTCGGCCTGGTAGCCAACGGCCTGTCCGGAGGCATTGGTTTTTTTGGAACGAAACTGGATGCCGGCGTTGCGATTGTCCGGGGTCAGCTTGACCTCGACCACCAGGTAGAAGTCCTCCACTTCCCCATCCGCCCAAATGAATTTGTTCCCCGGCACGTTGACCGCGGAATGCCCCACGATGGCGCCGTCTTTAACCGACCAGTACTTCATCTCGGAAGCCGACCAACCGGTGAGGTCCTTGCCGTTGAAGAAGGTCTCTTCCATACGAGGTTTGACGCCGGTTGCCTTTTGGGGTTCGGCTGCCCCGACCAAGGGCAACAAGGCGGTAAAAAGGCCGAGGGCAAAGGGGATTCGTAATTTCATCGTGGGATCTTTCACTTCGTTTCTGGGTTTTCGCAAGTCAACTTTCTAGCATTGCCCAATGCTTCGGCCAGGCTCAGAGCAGTTTTTTGATCTTGTCCTTGAACCGCGTGTAGACGAAGCCAAGCCCGATGAACACCAGACCCATCACGAAGAAGCTAGCAATCGCATACAAGAGGTTCATTCTCCATATTCTCCAAATGATTGGCACCAGCGAAACCAACGCGATGGCCAACGTCCCCAGGCCCATCAACCGGTACCACCGCTCCTTCAATCCAAGCCCAAACCCGAAGTAGCCCAGCGCGAGAATTGTCCAGGTGATCGTGAGCAGGCCAGGATCGACCCGAGGTTTCGAAACCTTGATCGAAAGCCAAGTAAACAACAGCGTTCCGCCAACAAGGATCAGCCATTTGTGAACCCCATCGGGAACTTTAACCTCGTTCCCTCGCCGACGTGCCAATTGCTGCCCCACGAACAGGACAGCGATCGCCAGCAGACTTTCCCAGTAAGCTTTTTTATCGGTGAACTCGATGATTACCGAAAACAACCCGAGTGCCAGGGTTCCCAGGCCCATCAACTGATACCACCGCTCCTTCAATCCAAGTCCAAGCCCGAAGTATCCCAGCGCAAGAATTGTCCAGGTGATCGTGAGCAGGCCAGGATCATCCGGGCCATGACCGCCCATAGCTGAAACCATGATCGAAAGCCAAATAAACAATAGCGTTCCGCCAACAAGGATCAGCCATTTGTGAACCCCATCGGGAACTTTAACCT
>CAWVZQ010000671.1:0-2040 GCA_963934405.1 uncultured Opitutales bacterium
TTGAGACGATTAATGAAGTAAGCCAATTGCTTGGCCACGAATTGATCCCATATACCCCAGTCCTTGAAGCCTTCTTTTCCTTTGGCCGCGGAATGACTCAACTGGTGAAGATCTTGGGTGAGTCCGATCCGCTTGGAAAGATTGTTGGTGGGAGCGGTGCCGCCTTCGGACGCGACTTGATAAGTCGCAACCCGCGAAATATCGGACTTGAAGGCGATATACATCAAGTCGTACATCGTACGCATGTAGTTTTCGACGTCGGTGAACTCGATGTCCAATTCGATTTCAGGTGGAGCGGTCGCGGATTCTTTTTTCGCCCAGAGCCGGTCGTTGGCAATTTTCTTTTCCAATTCGGAAACCGCTTGCAGGTACTCTTCGAGAGTTCCCTGATCTTCCTTCCCAAGGTTGCGGCTCAGGTCCTTCGCATCCTCGTGAATTTCGTTAAGCAAATGAGTTTTCCCCTTCAAGCGGGCCAAGGCTGCCGGATTGCTTGCGACGTACATGCGCTCGTATATTTCCTTCAGATTCGACCAAGCGGGAATCCCTTTCCCATCCTTATCGTAGGACAAGGTGTAGTTTCTCGTCAAACTACCTACTCCCCCGACAGTCGAAAGCGGCATGGAAGCCAATTGCGTCTTGCCTGCGTGATGATTGGCGATCGCTTGATCGATGGATATCGAGTTAAGGGCGGTCTTCCCCTTGACCATTTCCTTGGATGTCAGAAAGCCCGTCGGGTTGACGTGGGCATCTCCACTATTCCGGTTCAAGGGATGAGAGAGTCCGGAGACCACTGAAAGGTCTTCGCGATACGGGTTCAAGGCCTCCTGGCTTTTCCGGAACTCAAAGTTTCTTCCTTCTCCTTTGGGAAACCAGTACCAATCCTCGTGCTGTGGATCCTTTTCAGTCGGAAGGCTTACTCCATTGGGAAAAAAGATGAAGGCCGCCCGCTTGGGCAAGGCGGCCAGGGCCTTGCTTTCGCTCGCCCCCGCCATGGCATTGAGGAAAGGGAGTCCAAGGGTAATGCCCGCCCCTCTTAAAAAAGTTCGTCGCTCGAAATGCCAAGATTTGGATGCCATTTTTCTTTCTTTCTATTTTCTCTTTGAAAATGTCTCGCTTGAAACGATTTCCTCAATCAATTCAGGAACAGAGTAGTTGCTTCCCTCAAAGTGGTCAACCAACTCATCCACCAGTTCTTCATCGTGAAAATCAAGGTCTCTCGAGAGCCCGTAGGCCAGAATCCGTTCCACCAGACCTTTGGCAAAATCCCTTTTACGATGATTGATGAGATACTCCTTTAGTTTTTCGATCCCATCCACCTCCACGCCATCCTCCAAAGTGGATTTGCTCTCGATCTCCAAATAATTTTTTTCGAAGGTGGGCCTATTGGCGTTTTTTGGAGCACCCTCTTGACCTTTCGGATCGGCTGCTTTGGATACAACCAAGACTTTAGTCCGCCAAAGCCCGCTCGCATCGAAACCTTCAAAGGGTATTCCCCACGGGTCGATTTTCCTGTGACAACTCCGGCAGGCTTCGTTGTCCCGATGAGCAAAGAGTTTTTGATTGAGAGTCATCTTATTGAAACCCGGAATATTTTCATCGAGCGGAGGCACGTTGGCGGGCGGATCGGGAGGCGGATCGTGAAGGATCACGTCGGCAAGCCAAACGCCTCGTAGAATGGCATGTGAATTCATGCCGTCGGAATTGCCGATTAGAAAAGTACCTTGGGTCAGCAAACCACCTCGATGAGATTTTTCATCCACTGCGACCTTTTGGAATTTTTCTCCTCTTACGCCCTTGAGCTTGTAAAATGAAGCCAAAGTCTGGTTCACGAAAACATGGTCCGCTTTCAGGAAGTTCAAAGCGGAGGCACCGTTGCGAAAGACGTCGTTTACGGCTTCGTGGGTTTCCCGATGCATCAGTTCTTTGATCGAATCCTTGAACTTGGGGTAGTAGTTCCGGTCAACCGCAACGTTACCCAGTAGCGCGGTTTGCAACCATTGGTCGGCAAAACGTTCCACCCATCTCCTCGACTTCTCATCT
>CAWVZQ010000672.1:0-2040 GCA_963934405.1 uncultured Opitutales bacterium
ATAATTTTCTCTATTGCCGCCTTGGTATTCGTATTGTTGCTTTGGATGCGGGGTGAGGATGCCTCCACTCAGCTGAGTACGCTCAACGAGGAATTTTCTCTACTGGAGAAATCTGCGGCCGAAAAAAAGAGTGCCCAAGAAGCTAACCTAGCCCGTAAGAAACGGGACAGTCAGAGCCTTCAGGAGGAATTGAGTTCAATCAAGCAAGACACCATATCTAACGAACGTCTCATTCTGGAATCTGAGTCTAACCTTCAGGCGGAGCGAGACAAGGTTGCCCAAACTCGTGATGCGACCCATCAGGCCAATCTCGCCATCGAGGCTCTAAAAAAAGAACTCGAGCATGCTCAAGAGGATGTGGATCGGCTAGCTTTGGCGAATCCCTCCCAAACCGCTGAGCTAGAGACCATAAGAACCCTAATAGAGGAAGAACGAGGAAACGGTGAGAGTATACGGGATCAGTTGGCGGACTATGCCGACGAGACCCGTACTTTGGACTTTCATTACAAGAGCGTCCTAGCTGCCCTAGAGCGAGATTTGAACGAGCGACCGTGGATTGAGCGTGGGGAAAGCCTATCCACCCGTGTACAAAGTCTTAACTTGAAAGCCGGTGTGCTGATGCTGCCCATCGGTCGCAACAAAGGCTTAGAGGCGGATATGCGGTTCATCGTCTCCGACAAAGGCCGGCGCCTATGCCAGATCTTGGTCAAGGAGGCTGGCTTATCTCATAGCGTTGCCATGATTATTCCCATGTTTGGGCGCATCGGTGGCTTGCGAGAAAACCAAAACGTTGAAATCACAAATCTCTAGATTTTTCGCATGGGGGCTCACCCTTTTGGCCGGCATCGCTTTTGCGATTGTTCCGGGTATCGTTGCCGAAAAAGAAAAACGTCGGGCAGATCGTGAAGATTCCATTGAGAACTTGAAGAAGGAGATGGTTGTTGACGAGAATGCCTCCAAGCTTGCCCTTGCTGCTGTTTTTCGTGAAATCAGTGGGCATAGGGAAGCCATCGATGCGGCCCAAGGCGCCTTTAAGGAAACCAAAGAAAAAGTTGATTTCCTGAAAAGTGAGCTCGTCAAGGTGACTGAAGAGTTAAAGGAAGCCGAAACGGAGAGCGAGGGATTGGTTCCTTCCCGTCTGGATGTTCAATCCAAGCTTGCCGAAGTCAATGCACGGTTGGAGCCATTGAAGACCGATGCAAGTGGCATTGCTGCCACGCGCAAAGGCTTGGAGGAAGAATTGACGGGTGTCCAAAAGGAAAACCAAACCCTTCAGGCCAAGCTCGACAAACTGATTTTCGCCCGCGAACAAATCCTCGTCGATTTTCGAGACCGAGAAAAATTTTATCGAGACAGCATTAAGACTCCGCCTTGGATTTATTATGCCGATAAATTGAATGTCACCGTGACGAATGCCAGACCTTCGGGAGCCGGTGTGTTTTTACCCGTTGGCTATCAGGATGGTATGAAAAAGGGAATGGAGTTTCTTGTCCGTCGGACAGCTCCGAACGCCCCCAGTCGTCGTTCTCGTCGCCTTCGGGCTACTCTCGTACAGTCTAATTACTGCTTTGCGGAGGAAATTCCCGGCTTCGGAGAACCCAACGTATTCCTTCGGGCTGATGAAAAGATAGAAATCGAGCGTTCCGGAGATTCGACGCAAGAGGAGGGGGGCACGGTTGACCAGGAAGGCGATTCATCTCGTACATCCCCCGAATCCAATGCCTCATCTGATGGTGTTGCGCCCGATTCCTAAGTAATTTCAACCCCGAGCTAGCGTTGTTCTATCACTTTTCACTTGCTACTTTTCTTTCTCCGGTAAAAGTTTGTTTACATGGACCCCCAGCCCGACTCCACGGGTCTACCGCCCGAAACTGACAAAATTTTCGAAGTGCAGGAAGATCCTACATCTAATTCCGACGAGGAACTCGCCGACATCATGGCCGATCCTGAAGTCGCGGAAGCAGACGACTTGGAAGCAGACGCTTCATCTGCGACTGTGGAAGGGATTATCCCTCCGGCCGTAGAGGATGAGGATGGCGT
>CAWVZQ010000673.1:0-2038 GCA_963934405.1 uncultured Opitutales bacterium
GGGCGAAAACCGGCTTGGAATTCGCGACGTAAGGCTCGAGAAAAACGACGGGGCATTCGTACAAACGGTTGGCCATTAGGTTGCGCCCCCAGACACCGGGAACCTCCCCTACCTTTACGGCATTAGGTCCTTTGTAATTGAATGCAGGAAGTCCAGTCGCCCGTTGGAATGACTGAGCCATGCACTCAGCCAAGGAAAGTTCATCTTTGTGGGAACGGTTCAGAAGTTTCACGAGCATCTCGAGTCGTTGGTTGTCGAGGGCGACCTCACCTCCCAAATATGCTCCATTGGTGAGAACGTGGTAATCATTCCGCTCCACCAACGAATTCTTTTCTGGATTGGGCCAAGGTGCGGCATTCAAATGAATGCATACGACTAGGTCGGGCTTTAACTTTTCGTTTACCTTTAATGCCCTCGCCATGATTTCACTCGATCGAAAGAATAGAATTTCTCCGCGCCGCCGAACCAACTTTTTGCGTTCCTTCTTCGTTTGCGTGGGCACGGCATCCCCTTCGATTTTTTTTTGCCATGCCTCGGCATCTTTGCGCAGAGTCTTGGGAGTGTCCTTCGTCACGGGCTTCTTCCGAGTTCGAACCAGCGAAACCTTCGCGCCCAAGCCGTTAAGACGCGTGGATAGACGCTTGGCCACCAAGAGCGCGAGGTCACCCTCCTTAACTGCAGCAGCCTCGCCTATGACAAAATGCCGACCCTCCATTTCCGAATACTTACCACCCAAATGCCCGGGGTCCAAAGCGATGTGAAAACCAGCCAATAGCTTTTCACGGGCAATGGCACGTAGGTTCGCCGCAGGTCGCCAATACTCTTGCCGGCGATTCTTCGCGGCAATTCCGGAACAAGATGCAAAAGGCAAAACATACCAATCTTCCTTGCCCGCAAACTTACGGATACGGGCTTCCTTCCCGTCGATCTTAATCCAATCCTGCCACCAAGACTCGCGTGGAACGTAAACTTTTCGAAGCAACTCCTCGAACGTCGAACTCGTTATGCTGTTATGGTAAGCATCCAAGCGAGACCACTCGGGCTTCTTGCCAAGCACCGAAACTCCCGCTGAGACAGAGGAGACCCCGATCGATATCGCCGCTGCCAATAGTAGATGGTTCATCCGGTTCCCAGAATAGAGACCTCGAAGACAATGAAAAGTTTTTTCCAAACATTCAAAGGAAAGATCAGGAGAAATCCCTACGGGCTTCCAAGGCGCTTCGCAAGGTGACCTCGTCGGCATAAGTGACCCCCGACCCGCTGGGAATGCCAAATCCAATGCGACTTACTTGCACGTCTCCGTCCCCCACGATTTCTTCACTCAAGTAGTGACAGGTAGCCTCCCCCTCGATGTCGTTCGCAATGGCAAGGATTAGTTCGTTAACCTCGCCTTTTTCAATACGGGTCCTAAGGCTAGAAAAGTTTAGCTTTTCCGGACCTATGCCCCTAATCGGTGAAAGCTTGCCGTGCAGAACATGATAACGACCGCGATAAGCACCCGAACGCTCAATGGCGAAGAGATCGGGAACTCGCTCGACGACACAAATCTTTCCATCTTCACGATCCTCGTCCCCACAAATGGAGCAGGTTTCATCCTCAGAAAGGCTGCCGCAAATGGAACAAGCCCTCGCCGAGGTACCCGCGGTTCGAAGAATGTCAATGAGAGCGTCGAGACCTTCGGGTTTCTCCACCAGCAAGTGAAGTGCAATACGTTCGGCCGATCTATGACCTACACCAGGGAGACTTTTGAGTCCCTTGAGTAAGTTTTCGAACCCGGGCGTCATGATATTGCCCGCAAAAAAAACGAATCGGGTACCAAGGTCAAAAAAGCCCGGGCATCTGAAGACCTCCCGTGAGATCACCCATGGCAGCTTCACTTCGTTTCTTGGCTTCCTCAGCTGCATCTCGAATAGCTTGCAGGATAGCCTCGGACACAAAGTCCGGATCTTCCTTAAGAAATTCCGGGTCTAGGCTAAGATCTTGAAATTCGCCTTGCCCGTTTATCTTGACGGCGACCGCACCGCCGCCACCGGAAACC
>CAWVZQ010000674.1:0-2038 GCA_963934405.1 uncultured Opitutales bacterium
GATGCAACGTCATCCGCACGGCGTCCTTGACGTAGAGGAAATCGCGTTGCTGCTCACCGTCCCTATATTCCGGGACATGGCTGCGGAAGAGGCTCATGCCTCCGTTTTCTTGAATCTGAGCAAAGGCTTTGCTAACCACGGAGCGCATGTCACCCTTGTGTTCCTCGTTCGGTCCGTAGACGTTGAAGTACTTGAGACCCGCAATTCGGGAGAGGAATCCCTCGTCGCGGGCATGAAGGTCGAACTTATGCTTGGACCAACCGTAGAGGTTGAGTGGCTTGTATTTATCAAGCTCTTCCGTCTTGTCGTCCATGCCCGCGGAACCGTCACCGTAGGTGGCGGCGGAGGAGGCGTAGACGAAGCGAGCGCCTTTGGCCAAGGCCCATTCGCAAAGTTCGAGGGTATATAGAAAATTGTTGTCGTGGAGGTAGACCTCGTCGGTTTCCGTAGTGCTTGAACAGGCGCCTAGGTGAATGACTGTATTGACTTCGCTAAGATCCTTGGAGTCTGTGCGGACGAGCTCACGCAATTCACCCGCATCCAAGTATCGTTGGTAGCTCAGAGCATCGAGGTTTCTCTGCTTGGTCGGATTCCCTTCAAGGAAATCAGCAAGCCAAAGGTTATTGAGGTTGCGATTGTTGAGACCCCAGGCGATGGCGCTTCCGATGAAGCCTGCCCCGCCCGTTATGAGGGTTATCCCTTCACCGACGTCATGCATGGGAAAGCTCTATGGAGCGGTCGTAGGCGGCTTGCGCTGCTCGTTTTATCATGCCTCGATAATCTTCAGCCGCAAAACTTTCCAAGGCCGCTTGTGTAGTGCCGTTGGGAGAGGTGACGTTGTTGCGTAAGGTTTCGGGGTTCAGCTCACTGCGAGCCATGAGTCGGGCTGCTCCAAGCACGGTCTCGATGGCGAGGGTCCGTGCGCGCTCTTTGTCGAAACCTAGGGATTCGGCAGCGGCTTCCAGGGCGCAGGCGAATTCAAAGACGTATGCGGGGCCACTTCCGCTGATGGCGGTTATAGAATCGATATGTCGCTCTTCCTCCACCTTCATGGCGCAACCGAGAGCGGACAGGATGCGTTTTACTTCAGCCTCGTCTTCCGGAGAGGGAGGGGAGGCGAAGAGGTAACCGGTCACTCCGGCTCCGATCTGGCCGGGAATGTTTGGCATCGAGCGAACGACGTTGCGGGCTTTGGAGAATTTTTCTTGGAGGCTCGCCAAGGTTTTTCCGGCCATTATGGAAAGCACGAGGGATCCTTCGCAGGCATCGAGAGTGTCAGTATCCAATTCCGCCAGTTGGTAAGGCTTGCACCCAAGAAGCACTCGTTCCGGACCTGAGGCGAGCAAGCTTTCAAGACTTTCCGCTACGCCAATTCCCGTGGCTTCGGACAGTTTTTCGGCAGTGCCGTCGGGCGCCGAGGTGCAGACCATCTGCTCAGGCGAAAAGATTTCATTGCGGAGTAATCCCTCCACGATAGCGGTCACCATCTTGCCGGCGCCGACGAATGCGAGTTTAGGTTTCATGGCTGTGTAATTTGTAGGAGCGGCTTTCGAGTTCAAGACTGTTCGGTGGTCTTGGGAGTTTGCGAGTGGGGGCCAATGGATTGCACAGTGAGTGAGCCAGTGAGGAAGTCGTGCAGGCATCTTCGCTCACGATTAAAAAAAGCGAAAAGAAAATTAAGGAGGCCCGGGAGAAAGAAAGGCGTGAGGAGGCACAGTATGGCCATTCCCTTAATGAGCGATCGAGACAAGGCAATTGGGAAGCGTGGTGGAAACCCGTCTCGGCGGGATACCGCTTGCAAGCCGAAGGTGGCTTTCCCCAATGATTTGCCACGGAAGAAGAATTCCCCGAAGAAACAATAAAATACAGGAAGGGTGAAAGCGCACACTACGATGAAGCCAATCATACTTAGGGTTTCCTCGGAAACGCCGGATTCTTTTATGAACATGGCCATCTTTTCTGTATCAAAGTGATCTTCGGGGTTTAGCTGGGAGGCCGAAAAAACGAGGTCTTGAAACTCCTGTTCCACTCTTTCCCC
>CAWVZQ010000675.1:0-2033 GCA_963934405.1 uncultured Opitutales bacterium
GCCCTAAAGTGCCTCGGTCCACAGCATGCATTCGAACGCTACGGGAAGTCGGGGCAAAGCATTTGCAATCAATTTCCAAAGGTCGGTTCCATCGCAGACGACATATGCATCATCCGATCCATGAACACCGAGCAGATCAATCATGACCCCGCCCATACCTACATGAACACCGGCACCCAGATTTCCGGGCGACCAAGCATGGGTTCATGGGTGCTCTACGGACTTGGAGCGGACACCCAGAACCTTCCTGGTTTTGTTGTCCTCACCTCTGTCGGCGGAGGCCAGAACCAGCCCATAGCCTCCCGGCAATGGCACAGCGGCTTTCTTCCCAGCAAGTACCAAGGAGTCAACTTCAACTCCAAGGGAGACCCCGTCCTTTATCTTAGTAATCCTGCCGGCGTAAACAAGCAGGACCAGCGCTCACTTATCGATTCCGTCAACGAACTCAACTCCCTTCGCAACGCCACAGTTGCCGATCCCGAAATCACCACCAAGATCAGCCAGTACGAAATGGCTTTTCGCATGCAGACCAGCGTGCCCGACCTCATGGACGTCTCCAAGGAGCCCAAGCATGTTTTAGATCTTTACGGAGCCAAACCGGGAGATGGTTCATTCGCCTCCAATTGCCTCTTGGCCCGACGTCTTGCCGAGCGCGGCGTCCGCTTCATCCAGCTTTACCATAGGGGCTGGGATCACCACGGCGGCGTAAAAGGCGCCATCTCCGGGGTGGCCAAGCGCGTGGACCAAGGATCCGCCGCCCTTATTCAGGATCTCAAGCAGCGCGGCATGCTCGAAGACACTCTCGTCGTATGGGGCGGTGAGTTCGGTCGTACCCCTATGGCGCAAGGTTCAGGTCGCGACCACCACATCAAGGGTTTCTCCATATGGATGGCAGGTGGCGGAGTGAAAGGCGGCATGTCTTACGGCAATACCGACGAACTCGGCTACAATGCCGAAGAAAACGTGGTTCACGTTAGGGATCTCCATGCGACCATCCTTCATCAACTGGGAATTAGAGCGGAAAACTTCACCTACAAGTTTCAAGGCCTTGATTTTCGCCTCACCGGGGTGGAGGACAAAGCCCATGTTCTGAAATCAATTCTTACCTAATAGCCAATCATCGTGGACAAAGAGCCGATCCGGCGTCGCTGCAGGTTTAACTTTCCTTATTAATCAACAAAAACAAAGTACCCAATCATGAAAAAACTCATCCTCGCGATACTCGCTAGTTCCCTCCTCGCGCTCGGTTCTTATGCCGACAAGAAGAAGGCTGCCGATTCCGAAAAGCCCGCCAAAGCCGAAAAGGCCGAAAAAGGTAAAAAGAAAGGCAATGCAGCTAAAGTAACGGTAACAGGCGAAATCAAGTGCGCCCACTGCGACTTCAAGATCGGAGATTCCTGCACTGCTGTCCTCAAAACCGATAAAGCTCTCTATTTCCTCCAAGGGAAGAAAGCCAAGGCTTTTGCCAAGAAAAACCCAAAGGCGAAGAAAGCCGAAGCCGTGGGCAAAGCAAAGAAAGATGGTGAAAACTATGCCCTCAGGGTCTCCAGTATCGCGGTAAAGGAATAACCCATTCCAGATCCTTTTCACGAAGCCGCCTCGAAAATCAATTCGAGGCGGCTTTCTTTTTGATTAAAGCCTAAGAGATCAAATAGATTCCAATCGTATTTTGACTTTTCTGAAAACCTGCGGAAACATTTAAGCACATGAAATCAAAACTTTTCTCTCTCCTCGCATCTTTGATAGTCGGCATGTCTGCCTCCTGCATTACCGCCGAGACACCAACAAATGACCCGACCGATCCCGGAAACCCAAACAGCCCCCTACATCCGTCACAACAGACGCCATCTCTTCCCGACTATAGAACGCCACCGCAAAAGTGATCGTCAACAGGTAACCTTTCCCGTTGACCATCCAAGCCTCTGACGTTTTATTTCCGCCTTTCTTTTCCCCGAGGCGAGATAGCTCAGTTGGTAGAGCAGAGGACTGAAAATCCTTGTGTCCCCGGTTCGATTCCGGGTCTCGCCACCATT
>CAWVZQ010000676.1:0-2030 GCA_963934405.1 uncultured Opitutales bacterium
GCAGGATCTTCTCCAATTCTCCCGCTCGGATGAGCTCCGACAGGATTGAAATAACGCAAAACGGCAACGTTGCATCGCTTATTGGCCGCGCAATGATCCCGAAGGATTTCCTCCATCATGTATTTTGTTCGGCCATAAGGACTGGACACTCCCCCTACAGGATGGCCCTCGGCAAGAGGAACCTCTTGCGGTTCTCCATAGACCGTGCATGAAGAGCTGAACACAAGATTGTGAACGCCAGCCGCCTCCATCGCCTCAAAAAGCGCAATCGAGCCAGCGACGTTGTTGCGGTAATAAGGAAGCGGCTTCTCGGTAGACTCGCCCACAGCCTTGAAGGCAGCAAAATGCAAAACGGCTTCGATCTCGGAATGCTCTTCGAATATTTTTTCCAAGGTTGCGGGATCGCCCGCATTTCCTTCGAGCGCGACAGGATCCCTCTGCGCCAACTCCCCCACCCTTTGGAGGGAAACGGGAGAAGAATTGGAATAATTATCCAAGGTTACCACTTCATGTCCGGCTTGGAGCAAAACTAAAGTGGCATGACTGCCGACGTACCCTGCTCCTCCCGTAACTAAAACTTTCATTTCAACGACTGCCCCTGGCCAACGACCTGAGGGTCGACAGGATAATCTGTAAATCCAACAACAGAGAGGCGTTCTTTATGTAATAGAGATCGTGGGCAAGTTTTTCCCTAGAGGCATTGGAATCGGCAGCATAGCGGAAACGAATCTGGGCCCAACCCGTAAGCCCCGGTTTGACAAGATGGCGACTTGACCAGAGGGGAATTTCCACGGCCAGTTTCTCCTCGAGTTCAGGACGTTCCGGACGTGGACCTACGATTGACATCTCCCCACGCAGGACGTTCCAGAATTGAGGAATCTCGTCTATCCGCCACTTACGCAGGAAGCGACCGACACCAGTGACCCGAGCGTCATGTTTTTCGGCCCATTGAGCCCCATCTTGCTCGGCATCCGTTCGCATGGTTCGAAGCTTATACAAAACATAATCGCTTCCTAAATATCCCGTACGTCGTTGAGAAAAGAAAACGGATCCGCGCGAACCGACTAAAATGAAAATTGATGCAATTGCCAAAATGGGAATTGAAACAACGAGCCCTATAATTGCCACAAGTACGTCCAACAACCTCTTCGCCCGATGAAAAAGTGGATGTCGAAGCCTCAGGTCGAGTCGGGCCAACCAAGCCTCGTCAACGTATTGTGGAGGTATTCGTGCAAACGTTCGTTCCCAGAAATCCACGATGTCGGAAACGCGGGTACCCCCAGCCAACAAGGCAACGACATTAAGCAAGCCTTTGTGTTCGGTATCGTGTTGGGTAACCACTTCGTGGATGCCTTGCTCCTCGCAATATCCAACAAAACTCTCAGCAGAATCCGGCATGTCTTCCTTGAATCTTTCAAACTGCAATTGCTCTCCGCCCTCCTTGAGAGCCATAGCAAGTTCCTTCGACGTCTCCTCGGCAAGCAAAGCCAACACCTTGGGACGAGACCGTGATGCCATGCCCTCGATAGCCAACCTCATAATCATTACTCCAGCCACCGAACAGCCGACAATTTTCGCCAAGGCAAACCGCCCAACAAATCGATACTCAATGGCCCAAACCATCAGTAATAACCCAAGACAAGCACTCACTGCAGCAAGAGTGCACACCGCAACCCGAAATCGCCACGAACGAGAGGACCGTTTCTCATGCACGCCCAACACCTCTCCCGCAACCCAAAAGGCGAAACCGTAAAAAACGGCGTACATAACAAGGCGCTCGGTCGGAACCGACCTCAAGGTCTCGCTAATCGGCGACAGGTAAAGAGGCACGAGGGCCGAGGAACAAGAAGCAGTAGCCAAGTCCAGCAAGGTCCAAGCCCCTTTACTCAGGTTCCAATCCGATTTACGAGACATAAGAAAAACTCTAAGACAATAACAGGTTTAGGAACAATTAGAAACAATCACACAAGGGATTCTAAATGTTCCGCAAATCGAACGGATTGAACGCGACGATCAAGTGATGGACGAAG
>CAWVZQ010000677.1:0-2027 GCA_963934405.1 uncultured Opitutales bacterium
CTATGTGGAGGATTCTGCCTACGGTGATTCCGGATCCCATTATGCATCTATCGATCGGGTGCAAAACCTGCCTGGAAACACCCTAGAAAAAGTCCCTGTGGAGGGACGTCTATTTGTGTATCTCAAGACGTTCGAGGAGTTCATTGCCCAAAACCCTCAAGTTCAGTACCGCAATTTAGCCGAATTCGGGGCATTTGTTAAAGGAGCTCCCTACCAAACTTTCGATCAAGCTAGCGAATGGATAATGAGTGGAGATTCATCACCTTTCGAGAAAGTTTTGGACGATCTTTTTGTCGAGCAAGGCAAAAAAGAAGACATTGATTTGAGCAAAATCTTCGCTTCGACCCAAAAACACGTCGAATCAATCCTTGAAAAATCGCTTGCCGCTGCACTTCGAATAGAAACACTTCCGGCAAAATATGCCGAACTGAATTATTCCAATAATCCCAAGCTCAAGGAAATCCTTGAGCTAGCCAACGAAGTGAATGGCTTAGTTGACTCCAGTCAATTGGATTGGAGTATACTTTTCGAAGGCAAGACCAAAGGGGAATTAGTTAACTACAGAAGGACAATAAGGCATATAACGCACCCTAATGAGACTTGGGCTACTATCTGTAAGAACAAAGAGTATTACTGGGCTTTGGCAGAAGGGGCTCACTGGTTTCTAGGGCTATTGGATATGCATTTGGAGCATAAGAGCAAAAATGAAGCGATGACCAAACATGCCTAAGTTTGACTTTCTTCTTACCTAGAATAGAGCCCTTCTCCGACTGTCCTAAAAGAGAGAGTTACTGACCTTTCGTCGCCCGATGGAGGCTGTTTTTTCCTGTGGCATAAACAATGCTACACGTGATGGCGAATGATATATGACTCCCAAAAACGTCACGCAATCCACTTTATGTGCATTCTCTGCCTCATTTCCTCGTCTCTGATTATTTCTCATGGGTTCTGAATTAGCACTTTCAGGCTTGGCGTCCGGCTTTGACTGGCAACCGGTCGTCGAGCAACTTATTGAGCTTGAGGCTATTCCGAAAAAACGCCTACAGCTCGAAAAACGGCAAAACGATGAGAAAATGTCTGAGCTCGGCCTTTTGAAAGGTCAATTGGACACACTCAAGGGAGCTGCTGCCGCCTTACAGAACGATGACCTCTTCGAAGCTCGAAAAGGAAGTCTTGATGAGGATGCAGCCAAATTCATGGCTGCCAACATTAAAGCCGGAGCCATGACGGGCTCATACAAGATCGAGGTTTCCTTGCTTGGTTCTTCCACATCGATGTCTTCCATTCGCCGCAAACCGCAGGGGCTTGGCAAAGCCCTCCACTTGAGCGCCACAAACTTTGCTGCCACCGGCCTCGACATTTCGCTTGCGGGTCTTCCCCTGCAAACTGCGATCACGAAGGGCACCTTCACCGTTTCCAGCAGAACTTACGAAATCACCAACCTCCACGAAACCCTGCAAGAGCTCATGGATCGGATTGCGGCAGATCCCGAGGATGATCAAACAGCCGTCACCTTGGAATACGACTCGATCAATGACAAGATGGTTGTCGACGGCAACGAGTTGATCAACGATCCCAATTTCACCGATACACCGATACTGGGTTCGCCCACCGACACCAGCAACTTCCTGAAGGTGCTTCGCTTGCTCGATCAAGTTTCCTTGAATCGCGACGCCGACTATGAGGGCACCTCCGGCATTTCCATCTGGAGTGGTTCATCCGCAAGTATCACTAGCCCGGAGAAGGCGGCTTGGTTGCGTCAAGACGATGAGGATGAGAACGGTGGATCCGGTTTGGCGGCGAATGACGATAAAATCTATACGGCGAATGGCAGTCCCACGGGGAAAGAGGTTTTGTATCGACGCAAAGCAGTTCACGCACAGCACAAGGATGACTTGGCGTACTCCACGGGCGATGTCGTATATCGTCACGGATACCTTTACGAAGCACTCCAGAATTTCCCCACTACCGCGTGGGATAAAACCGTCGACACCTTAAACACTAAAGTCAGCCTTGGCGGCTTATCT
>CAWVZQ010000678.1:0-2027 GCA_963934405.1 uncultured Opitutales bacterium
TTCGGGGCTTCGAAGGTAGACGAGGTTCTAGCCGAGGATAACGCCGGCAAGCAAGGTGTGGTTGCAGGGCCGGTACTGAATGATTTGTCTTTCCTTCGAAAAATCAGCGTGGATTTGATTGGGCGTATCCCCAGCGACAAGGAAATCAACCGTTACTTGAAATGGCCGCTTGCCGAGCGCCGCGAACGCATAGTTGATGAGCTGATGAAGAACGGGCGCTTTGCCGATCGGTGGACTGCTTTTTACGCGGATATGCTCCGAATCCGTACGGGTGCGACCAGCGGAGGCGCATTGCTAGCCTATGTTCACAAGGCGATAGATGAGGACAAGCCCTTCGATGAATTGGCCCGCGAGCTCATCTCGGCTAATGGACGGGCCAAGAGTACGCCCACCGTGGGTTTTATTCTTAACGATGGCGTAGATCCCATGGCCTTGACTGCTGCTACGGCTCAAGTCTTTTTAGGGGTTCGCTTACAATGCGCGCAGTGTCACGATCATCCCTTCGACGATTGGGAGCAGCGCCAGTTTTATGAAATGGCCAGCTTCTTTGGGAAAACTCGCCGTGTTGAAAGCAGATTTACGCGATCTGTCTACACCACCGAGAGTGATGAAAACCGAGTGCTCTGGCCACCTGAACGGAAAAAGCCGCCTTCTCGTGATCCTATCGATGCGAAATTTCCATTTCTGCTGGAACAGTTTGACAAGAAACCCGAGCATGTTTCTCGATTGGAGGCCAAACGCGCCAGACAGCGTAAGGACGCCGCTATACCTAGCGAAGTGGCCTCGCTCGAAAGTTTGCTCGATGGGACAGTCGCAACGGTTGCCGTTGCTTCTCGCAAGAGTGGCCCGGCCGGATTCGATCCCGATGCCGAGCTGAAACGGCAGAACGCCGGTCTCGATATCAAGGGAGACCTTTACAAGGCCAGCGAGATGCGGGCCGAGTTGGCGAAACTGGTGACCCATCCCCGTAACCGTTATTTTGCCCAAAACTTCGTAAACCGTCTTTGGGCCGAGCTCATGGGGCGTGGTATTTACGAACCTATTGACGATTTCTCCAAATACCAAGACATCTCGCATCCGAAGACATTGGATTTTCTTCGCAAGGAATTTGTGGCAGTCGGGTACGACCTCCGTGAGATGGTGCGGCTTGTCGTGCATTCCGATGCGTATGCTCGGGGGCGTCTGGATTCCTCGTTTTCCGATAAGATACGTTTGGATTCGGAACTGGCTTTTGTCGCCGGAGCTTCCCGCCGGATGATAGGCGAGGCCCTCTTCGACAGCATGATAATCGCCGGTCATCTCGATAAGCATAAATGGCCTGCAGGGGCGAATATCAAGACAGTGAAGCGTCGTGAGCGGGTCTACCTCGATGAGAATGGCGAAGAAAAAATAGTCGAAGCTACCTCTAGTGACTCTCCTGCCGGCAATCCTGCAATGGCTGCGATGGCTGCCCCGCGAGGTGGATATGATCTTGAAAAAAGCATCGCTTTGGACTTCGAATCCCTTCTTGCCCGTAACGACGTGAAAGCGGAATTGGAGGCGATGCGGTTGCAGTCGGAACGCGATTTGGAGGCGATGAGGATGGCTCAAATGGCGAAGGCGCCCACACGCCGCGGCAAATACAAGTATGTCTACATGGAAGACAAAGTGGACGACAATCCCTTGTATTCGAGTTCTTACCTGATGGCTTCTCCGGCGCCAGCCGATCATTTCTTGCGCATCTTTGGTCAACCCGGTCGGGATCGTCTAGGAGATTTTCGCGACTTTTCCGCATCCATGAGGCAGGCATTGATGATGCTCAACGGGAAACTTACCCACGAAGCTTCCCGAGTCGGGCCTTTCGAGCCCATTCACAAGCTCTTGACCGGCAAGGATCAAGACAACGTGGCTGCCATCAAGTTGGCTTACTTGGAGACTTTTACGCGTGAACCAACCAAAGAAGAAGTTGAGGAAGGTCTGGTCCTCCTTACCGAGTCGAAGTCACCTCTCGATGGCATGGCCGATCTGCGTTGGATCATGCTCAATAG
>CAWVZQ010000679.1:0-2026 GCA_963934405.1 uncultured Opitutales bacterium
GTGGTCGCCTCCAAGTAGGCTTGGTCGCCCGACCAATATTTCGTGTTCCAGCTTACCCACTTTTCCTGATTGGGATCGGCCGAGCCCTTTGGATAAACCGTTCCTCTTCGCGGATAGTTCCATACCACGTAGCGCAGGGCAGTTCCCTTGTCGCCCGTGGCTCGAATCCATACGTTGCCTTCGTCGAAGGTGAAGCGAGGGGATGACAAGGTGCCGTTGTGTTTCGTGGAAAGCAGATGCGTGTAAGCCCCCGAAGGCAGGATGCGATCGAGAATGCGGTCGCCCGAGGGCAGAACGTGAAAGGAACCTGCGGGAGCTGGTTTGTCTCCCAGGCCGGGGCCACTTCGCGACCACCTCGCGTAATCCTTTTCCTTGCCCAGCCTCCAGCTTCCTCGATAGGCGCCGGAATGACGCTTGTCCAAGGTTTCTTGGCTCGCTTGGTATTCCTTTCGCTGGCCATCCCATCCCTTGGCGAAATCGGCTTTCTTGGTGTTCCGCAGTCTTGCCCAAGTGCGCAGAGGGTTGTGGGCATTGCCGTCGCCTATGGCGTCCTGCCACTTCTTTGAAGGGGGTTTCTGCAGGAGATCCGCCAGTTGGCCGGCCGTTTCCTTCCAGGCTTTGGCCAGTTCTCCGCGTATACGTGTCTTCACCTCGGCCAGTTCAGCTACGTTTTTCTTGAGCAGGGCGGGAGAATCTATCACTCGCTGGGCGGGTCTTCCATTGGAGAGGATGCCGAAGAGAGCATAGTAATCCTTCTGGCTTATGGCGTCGAACTTGTGGTTGTGGCAGCGAGCGCAGGAAACGGTTAGCCCGAGAAAAGCCTTGGTCACGACGTCGATCTGGTCGTCCGTGAAGCGGACGTGCTCGTCGAGGGCGTCGGTGGGAGCGAACCCGTGCAGGACGAACCGCAGATGGGCCGTGCCGATGGCGGACTCGTTCAGGCCCAAGTCATCGTTCACTCGCGGATCAGGTAGAAGATCTCCCGCCAGATGCTCGCGCACGAGCTGGTCGTAGGCTACGTCGGCGTTCAAGGCTCGGATCAGGTAATTGCGGTAGCGGAAAGAGTTGGGGATGTTTGGGTCGCCCTCGCTCCCGTGGGAATCGGCGTAGCGCACCCAGTCCATCCAGTGCCGGCCCCATCGCTCCCCGAACTGTGGTTTGGCGAGCAGCTCCTCCACCAGCTTTTCGGTGGCGGTCTCGGTATCCTTGGCGGCCTCCTTGGCATAGGTTTCCTGCTGTTCCGGAGTGGGCGGCAAGCCCGTGATGGCGAAGCTAAGTCGGCGGAGGACGGCGAGGGCGTCCGCTTCCTCGTTGGGAGTCACTTTGGCTTCGTTCATCCGAGCCAACAAAAATTTGTCCACCGGATGGCCCGACCAAGTTTTATCTTTTCCCTTTGGTACGGTCGCATTGACGACTGGTTGGAAACTCCACCATTTCTTTCTTCGTTCGCGGACCGCTTCCCAAGAAGTGGTCTTCGCCAATTGTTCGGCCGAGGGTGGCTTGTCTCGTGGGTCGGGAGCTCCCATCGCAATCCACTTGCGGAAATCCTCCAGTACCTCCTTGTCCAGTCGAGGTCCGTCCTTCGGCATCCGCAAATCCTCGAACTCGTGCCTAATCGTTTGCAGAAGGAGGCTCTCCTCGGGTTTCCCGGGCACGATGGCGGGGCCTTCGCTCCCTCCCTTCAGCAATCCGTCCTTGAAGTCCAGGATCAGTTTCGCCTTCGCCTTGCCCGAGCTGTTGTGGCACTCGTAGCAATGCTCCACCAGTACCGGCCGAATCTTCGACTCGAAGAAATCATTCCCCTCGTCGGCAGTCATGGCGAAGGGGAGGAACAGGAGAAATTGGAAAAGGATAATTTTTTTCATGCTGGCTTTCGGTACTCCCTTAAGAAATTGGTAGGGAAGAGCAACCATTGCAAATTCGTTTTACCGGTTTTTCCTTGGTTTCAAAACCATGGCGTCCTCCCGGAGCAATCGGGAGCGCGGGCTTCCTCTTCAATTTCTCGCCCCGACAAGGAAGCGTTTTC
>CAWVZQ010000680.1:0-2023 GCA_963934405.1 uncultured Opitutales bacterium
CGATGTTTGGTGTCTTCGCCTGGGGATGTCCTCCAAGACAACCGACCCAGTCATTTAGATCGTCGACAGCGATAAACAATACGTTTGGCTTTTCCGCGGTGGCGGCGTGAGTTTGTTCGAAAGCAAGTGCCAAAACGAAGAGAAATACGATCGCCAGTTTGGCTGCGAATCGATTCATCCTCGCCGCGATATCTATCGGAAAAAGTTTCATTTCGCTTCTCGGATATTTTGCGTGGACGAAGTTGCTCACTTTGGTGCGTCTTCGAAGTGTGGATAACGGTAGTCGGCTTTGTCGTCCGTCGAGACCTTATGCGTCGAACCGTCTTCAGGTTTGTAGAGATAGAGCTTGCCGCCTGCGTGATAAACGATCGAGGATTCGTCTTTCGACCAACGTGGGTAGGCAAACCAGATCGGTTTTCCGTCCTCGTTCGCGAACGGCTTTGCATTGGTGATCTTGCGGCTCTTGGCATCGAAATCCGCGACGTAAAGCGTGCGTCCGGGAACTTGTCGTTTGAACCCACGTTGGAACTCGAAGCAGACTCTCGTTTCGTTCGATGAGAGACTGACTCGGGCAAGTACTCCCATCTTTGCCAATTCACACTCAATGCGTTCGAACGTCGGATGGACGTTTTTTCCGGGTGTCATCAGGTAGTACCCCATGCCTTGGCCTGGTGGATTCGATCGCACCAAGATCCGGCCATCCGTAAGGCACGTGTAGGCCCAGGTACTATGTCCTTTGTCGGTGAGAGGGACTTCCTCACCAGGCTTTGCACCAACCTTGCTGGCCATCACCACGTAGCCACCCGTCTTTGGGTTCTTTCGATTCCAAATCGGAGTATTCCTGCCGTCCCGCGTCCAGGTTTGATTGAAGTCCGTGTGCGTGCCGTCGGTTAGCTGATGTAGCCCGGTTCCATCTACATGGATGATATGAATGGCCGTCTTCCATTTCGATACATCGGGATCGTTCTTCACCCTGCGAAAAAAAACCAGCATGTCGCCGGTCTTTGACCAGGATGGCTTGAAGTCGTGGTGTCCAGTGGTAAGCGGTTTGCCCTCGGGCTGACCATAGGTGTTGACGTGGATTTCGCCATTGACGTAATACGAGCCTCGAAAGCTTGTGCTTTGGCTCGCCGGCTTGCCACCGTCATCTGCTGACAGGACGCCAGTGATCGCCAGCAATGCGGTCGCCATGCAGGCAAATGTGTCGACTTTTTTCATCACTTTTCCCCTTTGTTCGGTGAGATCAATTCGACGTCGCTGATTTCCAGACCACTCGGACTGCCTGTATGGGTGAAGGCCCAAATGCAATTGAGAACCAAGTTGTCGGGACTAACTGCTAATTCGTCTTTCCTGTTGCTAACGCTCGGATCGAGTGTGAAGTCGCTGAGTCGGTATACGACCTCGAAACTGCCATCCGCGTCTGGCTTGGTTATCGGTTGCTCGCTTTCGAGATCCAAGCGGAACTTTCCTGCGAATTCGCCATTGACATCCGACACTGAAATGCCGAAGTAAACTTTGGCCGGTTTGTTTAGGCGACCACGGACGACGAACTGTGAGTCCGATCCGACAACCACCGGTGGATCATCGCTGCGGGACACCGTAATCCCCAGCAGATACAGCGTAACGCTGGGGTCTTTCGGAACTACGAGGGGGATTGCTTTCTGGGCGGCTGCCCGCTTTTGACTTGCTGGCAACCATTTTCCATAGTTTCCAGGCCGCAGGTGAAGCTGACTTTTCCAGTAGCTCACCGACTCGGGAACCGGTTGGAGTGTTAGGTCCCCGCCACCCTCGGCGATCACGCGATGTTTTGCCGGAACGTCAATCTCGCGACCATCGCTGAGTCGCCTTACCCGAACCTTGCCATTGGTGACATTTAGCACGGTGGAAGCCATATTGGCTTTGACGTCGAATTTCGTTCCAAGAACCTCTAGCAACGTGGACGGTGTGTGGATCAACATTGGCTTGCCTTTGGGTTGCGGGACGACATTGGCTGAAAAGGTGCCTTCCCTCAGCCGTAATGTTT
>CAWVZQ010000681.1:0-2019 GCA_963934405.1 uncultured Opitutales bacterium
TCCGGAGAGTTAAAGCTTTTTAATCTCAAGACCGATTATCGCGAGGAAAACAACCTTGCCTCCGAAATGCCGGAGAAAGTCGCTGCCATGGATTCTAGTCGTCGCAATTACGTCGAGGATGTCGATGGCGGAACAGCCGAGCAGGTCAGGCAAGCCCACTATAAACTGATGGATCGTTTCGGCGAGCAGTCCAAGGAAGGGTACAGAAAGAAACTGCTGGCACTTAAAGAACAAGAGGTTCCGGATCTCGAAGCCCGCAAGGCGGTTATGTTGAAGGAACTGAACCAAAAATTGTTCAAGAATGCTCTCAGTAAGGAGAAATCAAAGTTGCATGCAAAACTCCATTCCTGGCGGGAAGGTCCGGAAAAGAAGATCGCGGAGGAAAAAGCCCGGGCCAAGTGGGTGGACTACTCCGACTAGAAGTTCCTGATTCTAAACTTTTTGACAAATGAGACTTACCATCAGCCTTCTTTTCTTTTTCGTAACCTACCTGATTCATGCCGCTACAGCGCCAAATTTCATCATCATTTACGCCGATGATTTAGGATATACTCAGACCAGCGTGCCGATGATGAAGGACCGTCCCGAACTGGGTCATTCGCTTCATCAGACTCCGCATTTGGAGAAACTTGCGACCCGAGGCATGCGGTTCTCAAACGCCTATTGTCCATCTCCGGTATGTACGTCTTCCAGGGCAAGCATTCAGTTTGGAATGACAACCGCCCGGGTCGGATGCGTTTCCATTCATGATGTTGTGATGAACAAAAGAAAGGTTGATTTCGAAAAGAATCTTTCCTTGGCAGAAATGCTTAAGGAATCGGGAAAGGGGTACCACACCGCATTTTTTGGGAAGGGTTGCACTCCCCTCGGCTGGTTCAAGGATCATGGTTACGACGAGACCGATTTCATTCACAAACACCCCAATGGCAACGGGCATGGCGACTGGTGGGAGCCTGCTGAAAGGACTCTTATACCACTGGACGACCCGAAGCGCGTTTTCAGTTTGGCCAGAACATCCATGGACTTCCTGGAAATGCGGGCCGGTGACAAGAAACCATTCTATATGATGATTTCCCACTATGCCTTGCACGTTCGTAACATGTCCTTAAAGAGCACCCGCCGAAAATATTTGGATCTGGTTGCGGAAAGGGAGGGTATTGATGAGGTGATACCTGACATTTCCAAGTTTGACGACAACGCCGAAGAGATGCCCACAAAACTCAGAAGCCATTGGGAACGCGCCAACTACGCCGCAATGATGGAAAACATGGATACCTCTATCGGGATGGTTCTCGATAAACTCAAAGAATTAAAATTGGATGGAAATACCTATGTTATCTTCTCTTCCGACAATGGAGGTGGTTCTAGTAACAAACCGCTTCAAGGTGGAAAAGCAAGAATGTGGGAGGGAGGGATTCGTATTCCCATGATTGTGACCGGGCCCGGTATTCCCGCCAATTCCCAGTGTGACGTTCCGGTTGCTCAATGGGATTACCTTCCCACAATGCACAAATTGGCGGGTAGTGAGGCTCCGCTTCCCAAGGATCTTGATGGCGTGAACCTACGTTCTGTCCTGAAGAAGGGAAATGACGGAAAACTTCCCAAGCGGGACACCGGTCTGGTCTTTCATTTTCCTGCCTACTATACGATTCCGATCACTTCTTATCGAGACGGGGATTACAAATTGATGCGTCACTTGAACACGGGCGAAATCAAGCTCTTCGACGTTGCCAAGGACATGGGGGAAACCAAGGACCTATCCCAGAGCATGCCGGAGAAAAAAGCATCTATGGTACGCAAATTGGATGCTTACTTGAAGAAGGTCGGAGCCTGGACCATGGAGGAAGTGTACGAAACCCGTCTAGAGGAATTGGAAAAATGGATCGCAAAGCACCACGAAGATATCGCGGAGTTCAATCGCAAGCTTAAGGACAATCCAAAGGATAAGAAAGCCCAAGCTGGCTTGAGAAAAGCTCATGCTGACTTGGTCAGGCATCAAAGGACATTCGGGCAAGTCTC
>CAWVZQ010000682.1:0-2019 GCA_963934405.1 uncultured Opitutales bacterium
GCGACTTCCGGATCGTAATTATCCAGTTCGGTTCGCAACTGGAGAAAGTCATCCAGGGGGTCTCTTTCGTCGGTGGAAGCCAGATCGAGCAGAATTAGGATTATTTCACAACGTTCCACATGTCGAAGAAAGCGATGACCAAGGCCACGGTTTTCCGCAGCTCCTTCAATCAATCCAGGAACGTCGGCCATGCTGATGCGATCGTAATCCTCGGGATATTCCACGACCCCGACCGTGGGGAAAAGAGTCGTAAACGGGTAGGAATCTACTTTGACAGAAGCATTGGAGAGGGTATTGAGCAAGGTGGACTTGCCCGCATTTGGAAATCCAACTAGACCGACGTCGGCTATCGTCTTGAGGGTAAATACGTAGTCCCCTTCTTGCCCGGGGTTACCGTCCGTAAATTGACGGGGTGTTTGATTAACCGAAGACTTGAAGGTAGCATTCCCACGGCCTCCACGACCTCCTTCAAGCAAAACGATTTCCTGATCAGCTTCGAGAAGCTCGCATACTATTTCATCCGAGTCCCTTACGTGAACGACTGTCCCCGGTGGAACCTTGATGAGACAATCGTCACCGCCTTTTCCATTTTGGTCACAACCCCGACCGGGTTCTCCGTTCTTAGCCTTCCATTGCGGATTAAAATGAAAAGCTCGGAGGTCCCCGACATTTACATCGGCCACGATGCGAAGATCCCCACCCTTCCCGCCGTTACCACCATTCGGACCGCCATTCGGCATGTACTTCTGGCGGAGAAAGCTTACGCAACCGTGACCACCGTTACCGGCTTTCAGAATAACTTTAGTCTGGTCGTAGAACATACTTAGATGATCGAAAACATTATGAGCTTCGACCGAATGATCGCACAACCCCTACTCGGGGTCAACGCGTCAAAGGAGGTTGCCTCGCCTCAATAGCGGTAATGCTCGGGCTTGTAGGGACCATCAACCGGCACGCCGATGTAGTCGGCTTGCTCTTGCGAAAGCTCGGTCAACTTGGCGCCTAGCTTTCCAAGGTGCAAGCGGGCGACCTCTTCATCCAAATCCTTGTCCAAACGATACACACCGACTTCACGGTCCAAATTGTTGCGAATGTCGATCTGAGCAATCGTTTGGTTCGTAAAACTATTGGACATTACGAAACTAGGATGACCGGTAGCGCAGCCGAGATTAATCAAGCGTCCTTCGGCAAGCATGTAAATGCAGTGACCGTCGGGAAAGGTATAACGGGAAACAGGACCACCGGGAATGGAGTCTTCCTTGATAACCTCGCGAGTAACACCTTCAGTAGCTTCAAGTTCGGCAACTTGTATCTCGTTATCGAAATGACCAATGTTACAAACGATCGCCTGATCCTTCATGCGGCTCATGTGATCGACCGTGATAATGTCCTTGTTGCCCGTTGTGGTCACGAAGATATCGGCAATCGGAAGAGCCTCCTCCATTGTCGTGACTTGGTAACCGGACATACAGGCTTGGAGCGCACAAATGGGGTCGACCTCAGAAATCATGACCCGAGCCATTTCATTAGCCAAGGAATCGGCGGAGCCTTTACCTACGTCACCGTAGCCACACACCATGGCCACTTTGCCGGAAATGAGGACATCCATAGCCCGCTTGATGCCGTCGACCAAGGAGTGGCGGCACCCGTAAACATTGTCGAATTTCGACTTGGTCACCGAGTCGTTTACGTTGATGGCCTGAAAGAGCAGTTCGCCTTTCTCCTGCATTTGGATGAGCCTGTGGACACCAGTCGTAGTTTCCTCGGAAACGCCGACTATCGCATCCGCAACACCCGCCCAATGACTGGCCTTCTCTGCATGAAACCGGATAAGGAGGTTCTTGATGACTTGTTCCTCCTCGCTTCCGGATTCCGAATTCACCCAATCGCTACCGTTTTCAAGGTCCACTCCCTTGTGAATGAGAAGTGTGGCGTCTCCACCGTCGTCCACGATTTGATGAGGACCCGATCCATCGGGCCAAGTAAGGGCACTCATGGTACAATCCCAGTACTCTTCGA
>CAWVZQ010000683.1:0-2019 GCA_963934405.1 uncultured Opitutales bacterium
GGAAATTGCCGCCAAAGAGATACGATCCCGTCGAAGAGCGAACAACGGCTCGACCTTCATCCTCCCCTGTGCCTCCTGCTCGAACGGCGAAAAGACATGAACCTGATGCATCGTAACGGGCGAGAAAGGCATCACCGAAACCTAAACTAGTAACCGAGAGGTCGCCAAAAGTGGCTACACTTTCAAAACGCCCGGCAACGGCTACACCATTATTTCCGTCTTCGGTTAAATCAAGGGCTCTATCCGTACTTTGGCCTCCCATCTTACGGACCCATTCGAGAGCACCGTTCGATCCATTGATCTTGGCTACGAAACCATCCTCGCCACCATTCGAATTCAAGAAAGAATTTCCGAATATCGCAAAATCAGAAAAATGGCCTGCAAGGTATACGGAACCGTTCGGGGCAGCGTGAACAGCCTTGCCATAATCTTCGGAACTTCCACCAAAGCTCAAAGCCCAAGTAACTTGACCGTCAGGTTCAATTCGTAAGAAATATACGTCGTAACCTCCGCTACTGGTAAGGACATGAGATCCAAAAGTAGCGGTTCCCATAAAATATCCAGCAACGTAGGCAACACCATTTAGATCAACGTCAACGGCGTAAGCGTAGTCTTGATCAAGACCTCCAAAGCGATTGACCCATTCCAGAGTCCCGGCAGAATTAAACTTGGCAACAAAGGAATCCGTCCGTCCCTTCGCGACAAGAATTACTCCTCCTATTTGAGTGGAACCAGTAAATGCTCCGGTAACGAAGAAACCACCGTCCCCGGATGCCGCCACGCCATTGGCGAACTCTCCGCCTTGTCCCGGTTGCAACCATAAGGTTTCAGGTTCATCCGCAAAACCAGTCGGTTCCGACAAACTCTTGAACACATCAAACCCAAGAGATTTGTCGACCGTACCACCTTGCATATCTGTAATGCGTATTTTCGCATTGTAACTTCCCGACGATCCTGCAGGAGGAATCCCTGCAAGAAGCGCTGAACCGTTTCCACGGTCTTGCAAATTAAGCCAACTCGGACCGGAAATAAACTGGAAACGAGGTAGAATACCGGAATTACTTGTAGCATTCATGTCGAACCCAAATGATTGCCCCGTAACAAGCGTACCGATTTCCGGTAAAGACGAAGTGGGCAATCCATGAGGAGCACCCAATTTTAGAATGGAAAAACCGTGGGCCCCGGTTGTGGACGCCACATGGGAATCTATGGTCAGAGAATTTCCTATGAAGTGAGAAGCCAAATAAAGGGAACCTTCGCTGCCACTCGATAGTCCGTGAGCCGAATCGAGTGTTGCACCCCCTATACTGCGAGACCAAATCAGTTTCCCTGAAGCACCGGAAGTTTTACTTATAAAAAGATCACGGCTACCTTTCGAAGCAAGAACTTGACCATCAAAAGACATTGAACCCTCGAATGAACCAAGTAAACAGGGGTTGCCGAAAGGATCTAGGTCAATTCGGTCACTGTCGTCAGTTCCAACCCCACCAAAACTCCTTGCCCAGACCAAAGAACCAATAGGCGAATACTTGGCGAGATAGGCATCCGAAAGCCCCGCCGAAACGAGGGAGATGTCTTCGAAAGTTGCGGTTTCTTCGAAACTACCCGTGACATACACCCCGGAAGCATCAGCTACGATTGACGTTGCCGTATCCGAAGACACTCCCCCAACCTTCTTATTCCAACACAAGCTCCCGTTCTGATCGTAACGACGAATAAACAGATCACTGAAAGATTCACTCACGAAATTGCTCGCCAAGTAAGAACCTCCGGCAGGATCAGCAGCCACGCCTTCGCCGGAATCATCTCCAGATCCACCCACGGAACGAACCCAAGAATAAGAGCCGTCAAAACCCACCTTGGCCAGAAAGATATCCAGACCACCAAAGTCCTCCAATGCCGTGGAATCAGCGAACGAGTTAGAAGAATGAAAACCAGTCCAAAGGACAGATCCATCTGCAGAAACCGAAAGGGCAAGACCGTTATCATCGCCGGGTCCACTAATATTCTTCGCCCAGA
>CAWVZQ010000684.1:0-2017 GCA_963934405.1 uncultured Opitutales bacterium
TTGGGGATGACCTTGTTGATGACCTGCTTGGTAATGAAATCGCGTATCGTCTTGTTGCCGACGTCGGCGGCGTGCTGGGTCGATACTACCACGCTGGTAACCTTGGACGGCTTGTCGTTGACATACTCTATCGAGACTTGGCTTTTGGCATCGGGACGAAGCCACTTGGCCTTGCCCGCCTTGCGTAACTTGGTCAACTGCCGCCCAAGACGATGGGCGTACATGATAGGCGCAGGCATCAACTCGGGAGTTTCGTCGCAAGCGTATCCGAACATGAGACCTTGGTCACCGGCTCCCTGCTCCGCCGTAGCCTTACCGGATGCAGCCTGAGCGTCGACTCCTTGGGAGATATCAGGGCTCTGGGCGGTAAGGTAATTATTGATGAAAATGTGATCAGCGTGAAACACGTCGTCGTCGTTCACATAGCCAATTTCACGAATCGCATCTCGTATAACCTGCTCGACGTCGAACTTGGCTTTAGTGGTGATTTCACCGCCAACGCAGACAATGTTACTTTTAACAAAGGTCTCGCAGGCAACTCGGCTCGCTTTATCCTGAGCAAGACAAGCGTCAAGCACGGCGTCTGAAATCGTGTCGGAAACTTTGTCCGGATGGCCTTCGCCAACCGACTCGGAAGAGAATATGAAGTTTTTACCCATGATCAAAAAGCCTATTGGGAAAGGCTCTAAACGCAAGCCCATTCATCAACGCATCATGATGCGTTGATGCGTTTTTATATATTTTCGGGAAATTGCTCAGCGCTTCAACAACTGGCCGAGATAGGCTCCGTAGGGAGAAGAACCATGACGCTTCACGGCAGTTTCGATATCGGCCTTTGCAATCCAATTCTTATAAAAGCCTATTTCTTCGAGACAGGCAATTTTAAGGCCTTGCCGATGTTCGATAACCTTCACGAAGTCGGTGGCGGTAGCAAGGGTATCGTGACTTCCAGTATCAAGCCATGCCGTACCTCGCCCGAGCAATTTCACGGCCAACTCGTCCAGTTCGAGATAGGTTCTGTTTAGGTCGGTAATCTCGAGTTCCCCGCGGGGAGAAGGCTTCTGGGATTTGGCAAAACCCGGAGCGCGATCATCATAAAAGTAGAGGCCGGGAACAGCATAGTTGGATTTGGGCTCAGTTGGCTTTTCCTCCAGAGACAACGCTTTGCCATCGTCATCAAAGTCGACAACGCCATAGCTGGTAGGATCAGAAACGTGGTACCCAAAGATGGTGGCGCCTTCTTTGCGAGCATCAGCCTCCGCCAAGGTCATTTCCAATTCATTACCGTAAAAAACGTTATCGCCAAGAATCAGGGCAGAGGGAGAGCCTTCGAGAAAGTCATCGGCAATGATTAGGGCTTGGGCCAAACCCTCGGGACGTGGTTGCTCGGCATATTCAAAACTAACGCCAAATTGGCTCCCATTGCCTAGGAGTTTCCGGAACATGGGAAGGTCGTGTGGAGTCGAAATAATAAGGATTTCCCGTATGCCCGACAGCATCAGAATGGAAATCGGGTAGTACACCATAGGCTTGTCGTAAACAGGCATGAGCTGTTTGCTGACGGCCATGGTTAGCGGATAAAGGCGAGTGCCAGAACCGCCAGCCAGAACAATTCCTTTTCGTTGAGTCATGATAAGCCGAGTCGTTCAAGTTGATATTTGCCGGAAGTGATGGCATCGCACCATAAGCGATTGGCAAGATACCATTCGACAGTGGAACGGATACCGTCCTCGAATCCAAGACTCGGGCTCCAGCCAAGCTCATCATGAATTTTTGAAAAATCGATGGCATAGCGGTGATCATGACCCGGCCGATCCTGAACAAAGGTCTTAAGTCGGGCATGAGGAGCGCCTGTCGGGGAAAGTTCGTCCAACGCAGTGCAGAGGCAGTCTAATACCTGGAGATTCGTCCTTTCCGCATTTCCTCCAATGCAATAAGTTTCCCCAACTCGCCCACGAGAGAGCACCGACCAGATTCCCTCGCAATGGTCGCGAACGAAAAGCCAGTCGCGCACATT
>CAWVZQ010000685.1:0-2016 GCA_963934405.1 uncultured Opitutales bacterium
TTTTCAAGTGCTGTAATGAAGTCGATCGTCGTGCATTCAGGTGGAATGGATTCCACCGTCCTGCTGTACCAGCTGGTATCCGAAGGGGATGAAGTGAAGACCCTCTCGATCAATTACGGTCAGCGCCATGCCAAGGAAATCGATTATGCTCGTTCCCTTTCCGAAGGTCTTGGGGTGGAGCATCGGGTGGCGGACTTGCGTTCCCTTACCGAACTGCTGGGCGGTAGCGCTCTCACTTCATCCGAGATCGAAGTCCCCGAGGGGCATTACGCCGAAGAAAACATGAAGGCCACCGTGGTTCCCAACCGCAACATGATCCTTCTTTCCGTTGCCGCCGGCTGGGCAATATCGTCGGAGTTCGATCGGGTGGCCTATGCCGCTCATTCCGGGGATCACGCCATTTATCCCGACTGCCGGACAGAGTTTGCCGATGCCCTCGATTCCGCCATTCGCCTCGCCGATTGGCGAGAGGTCTCCCTTTATCGTCCCTTCGTCGATCTCACCAAGGCCGACGTCGTAACTCTCGGGGCGGAGCTGAACGTTCCCTTCGAGAACACTTGGTCCTGCTACAAGGGTCTCGATCTTCACTGCGGTCGGTGCGGCACCTGCGTCGAGAGAAGAGAGGCTTTTCATATCGCCGAGGTCAGCGATCCCACCGCCTATGGTCCTGAGGCTCCTTCCGTCGACGAAATGTCTGCCGCGGACTGGAAACTTTCGTAGCTCTTCCGCTTGGTGATTTGGGTTTAACTTTTCTTTCCCAAGCCTTAGGATGTCAATTTTCCCCCGGCCATGCTCACTTGCTCCAAGACTTATAGGGACATCCCGCTCTCCCATCGTCAACCCCGTCACCCCGGGCGTTGCTCACGCATCCACGGGCACAGCTGGACCATCACTATCACTTTCGCCGCGGACGAACTCGACGACAACGGCTTTATCGTGGACTTCGGCGAACTTCACTACCTTGCCGACTGGATTGACGAAAACCTCGACCACGCCTGTGCTTTCAGCTCGTCCGATCCTCTTCGATCCAAGCTAGAGGAACTAGAGGCAATGAAGCTCGTTCGACCGCTCTTCATCGAAAACGCTTCCTGTGAAGGTTTGGCCAAGCATCTTTTCGATGTATTCTCTACCATGGTCAGTGATAATACCGAAGGTCGGGCGCGCGTGGTTTCCGTCGAGCTTCACGAGGACTCCCGCAACTCCGCCCTCTATCGTCCGTGACCACGCTTCCCGTAAACGAGCGTTTTCACACTTGGCAGGGGGAGGGCTGTCACCTCGGTAAGTCCGCCTACTTCATACGGCTACAAGGCTGCCCCGTGAAATGCCCGTGGTGCGACTCCGCCGGCACTTGGCATCCCGATCACCTTCCCGAAGAGCTTGAGAAGGCTGAACCCGAAGCCCTCGCAGAGGCCGCCTTCGCTTCCGGTTGCGAGATCGTCGTCCTCACTGGTGGCGAACCCGCCATTCATGATCTCCACGAACTCACTCACGCACTCCGCATACGTTCCCTCCCCGTCCACTTGGAGACCTGCGGAGCCTTTCCTATTCGCGGCGACTTCGACTGGATTACCATCTCCCCCAAGTGGGATGCCCTTCCTCTTGACGAAAACCTAGCCGCTGCTCACGAGCTTAAGATCATTGTGGAGGACGAAACCTCCATCGAGAAATGGGTGGCCGAACTGGAAGGTCGCCACCAAATCGAAAACGTTTGGCTCCACCCCGAGTGGTCCCTTCTTAATGACGAATCGCGCAAGCTGCAGGGCGAAGCCGTCCTCGCGATCATCTCCGAATGGGTC
This sequence comes from uncultured Opitutales bacterium, assembly GCA_963934405.1. GTDB lineage: Bacteria > Verrucomicrobiota > Verrucomicrobiia > Opitutales > Seribacteraceae. Next base: position 1,797 of record CAWVZQ010000685.1, read on the forward strand.
AAGGAACACGGATCTCCCTACCGGGCCGGGTACCAATTGCACAAAGTCTACGACGTCGACCAATTGGATCCTGCATCCCGCCCCCTCGTTCCCCTCGGAGGCGATCCCGGACGAGGTGTTTGAGCAGGTGTTTTATGTGTCCGACTTCGAGAGCGCTTCTAGGTAGTCGGAAGATTTTCAAGTGCCGATGAAAATCGTTACTTTTTCTTTAATGTTTTTA
>CAWVZQ010000686.1:0-2011 GCA_963934405.1 uncultured Opitutales bacterium
GGCGTCCTCGAAATATTGGCGAGATGGCGAATGGAACTAGAGGTGGAACCGAATGCAGGGGTTGTGGATGAACCTGAGCTCGAGGAATTGGAGGTCATTCCCACTGTGCCTGAACACTCTTCATCTCTCCCCATGATCTACACGATCGGTTACGCGGGGTTGGCGATCGAGAGGTTTATCGAGATTCTAAAGTCCAAAGGCATTGAGGCAGTCGCGGACTTGCGGTCGCAACCTTATTCGAAACGTGAACCTGCCTATTCCCGTGATCCATTGAAGGCTTTGCTCGAGTCCGCCGGTCTGCTTTATGTTTTTCTCGGAAAGGAGTTGGGTGCCCGGCGAGAGGAATCGGAGTGCTACCTGGACGGCGTCGCTCGCTACGACCTAATTGAAAAGATTCCCGCCTTTTCCGATGGGCTAGACCGACTTCGCAAAGGATCCGCCAAGTATAGAATCGCCTTGTTCTGCGTAGAGAAAAATCCGCTCACCTGCCACCGAGCGATACTGGTGGGCAGGTTGCTCGCGGTAGAGGGTTACCCCATGACTCATCTGTCCGCCGATGGATCCGAGGAGGATCAAGAATCGCTCGAAGGTCGTCTTTTGCAGGAAGAAGGAAATTCTTCCGAGGAAATCGATTTTGAGTCAGGGAACCTCAAGTCCCGAGACCAAATGCTGGAGGAATGCTACACTGCCCGAGCTGAAAGGATGGCCTATAGAGAGAAATCGAAGGACACTCGCGTTAGCCGCTGAGAGTAGATGTTCCTTCCCTTTTCCTTTCGGCAAAAGGAAAGATGTTTTCGATTACGAGTTCCCTTTGCAGTTCTCGTAAGCGTAGTACATGGCGGCCTGAATCATGGGAATCGTAACGAGCAGACCCAATCCCATAGGAAGGGCGCTGACAAAGGCCAGCAAAGAGCAAACGATCATAAATAGGAATATTGAGAAGCGATTTCCCTTTGTGACTACCGCCGAAATCTTCATCGCTTCGGTGAACGATGTTCCCGGGCGATCCGCCAGTACGCAATATAGGAAAGCCCACATGAGGCTTAGAATGATTCCGGGTATGATTAGAAAGAGCATTCCGATCATGATTAAAATTCCCACGACCAATGGTCCGATGATTTTATCCACTAAGGGAGGCGAGGAGCCGACAAGTTGACCCACGTCCATGAGGGTGCCGTTGTTTCGGTAATTCTTAACACACGCCATGAAGTTGATCGTAATTAGCGGGACGAGAAGAGCTCCGGCGAAAGGGATCGCTGCTACGACTACGATAATAATTATTACGAACAGGATGCTCGCTCCGGCATTCGCCTTGAAAAAACCAAAACCTTCGGACAAGGAGTCTCCGATGCTGAAGCTGCCTCCGCCGGTTGGAACCGCAGTTTCCGCTTGAGCCGAGGAAGCTTGCGTCGAGGGCTGGTTCGCTTGTTCTGCGACTGGTGCGGCAGCGCTTGCTTCGCTTGGAATGATTCCGAGATCAGCGAAAGCCCCGGAGTTCAGAGGTTCCCATCCTTGCATGCCATCCATCCAAGCGTTATCAGTAAGCGCAGCCTGTTGTTTCGAGAGCATTTCGTTTATTTGCTCGACTGAATATGGACCGAGTTGCTGTCCGTTTTTGGAGATGTGAATTGCCCTCATATGAGAATCTTTCGTTAGTTCGCAAGTTGTGGTAAGATCAGGAGTTTTACTTTTTTTGAATACGAGATTCTACTTTTTCAAGGTTTTTATTAACAAGTGCATCAATTCATCTCTTGTTTGCTTGAAGCACTTTGGTCTTAGGCTCGTGTTGCAAATCTAGCGGAAATCTTCATGCTTTAAGTTTTCGTGCGATATAGACTAAAACTAATTCCACCGATATTCCCCGTGGCCCTGCTCCTTGGGGCGCTGTGGTTGCTTCCCTCATGTGGCGACGGATCGGACTCAAATTCTACGAACCGGACAGTTGCCTCGATCGGGGATCCTCGTCTCGACGAGTACGTCGGTGTCGCGAGCTGTGTCCAATGCCACTCGG
>CAWVZQ010000687.1:0-2008 GCA_963934405.1 uncultured Opitutales bacterium
ATCGGCAAGGTGCGCCGTGTGGGCTTTAATTTCGGAGCGCCCGGGGATCGTGTGACCGAAAGCGGTACTCTTTGGCTGGACTATCCCAGCGTGGGCGGTCCTTCCCCCGACCTGCCGATCAAGGTATCGCCGGAAAAGGTCACTTATCGTTACCGCCACTCCCAACGAGTCAAAGGCGGCCAAGGTTGGCCTTGGATCGCCGCATCCCTCGCCGAGGGGATAGAATCCTTAAGAATGAAGGGACTTTCAAAAGGAAAATATCTTTTGCGTCTAACTTTTCTCGAACCGGATCATCTTCTGGCGGGGGAGCGAGTGTTTGACGTCCTCGTCCAAGGCAAAAAACTATTGTCGAAGTACGACGTGGTAAAAGCCTCCGGAGGTGACATGCGGTCAATTGTCGAGTCTTTCGAGGGCATTTCAATTGATGATTCTATATTGATCAAGTTTAGAGCGATCGAGGGTGCTCCATTACTCAGTGGTTTGGAGTTGATTCGCGAGGATTTGCCAACCGAGCAACCCATCAAGCTTGCCGAGCGCACTGTTAGGTTCGGTCCTTTCAGGTAATGGGTTATACAAGACGGAGCGATTTGAGCCTTTGGCGGAAATCGCATAAAAAAAGACTTTTTTCCCCAAGCAATTACTATGGATTTATGGTAAGGTAGTTCCACTACTTCTTTTGCATTTTCAGTGGGCTCCCGTAAGAATTCTTATTCTTCGAACATATTGTCTTTATGAATTTTCCGTCCCTTACCAAATACTTCTTGATTTTGGCGACCCTTCCGTTGCAGGGCGTTGATTTCAATGGCCAAATTCGTCCCTTGTTAGCCAGCAAGTGCTATGCTTGCCATGGGCCGGACGAGGAGGGAAGAAAGGCAAAGTTGCGCCTCGACGTCCGTAAGGGCGCCTTGAAAAGCGAGGTCATCGTTCCGGGCAAGATCGAAGAGAGCGAATTTCATTACCGCATCCGTTCGGACGATCCGGATGAGATCATGCCCCCGCCCGAATCCCACGCCACGCTTACGGCCAAGGAAAAAGATTTGCTCGACCAGTGGATCAAGGAAGGAGCGAAGTATGAGAAACACTGGGCCTTCGTTCCGCCCGTTGCTTCCGATCCTCCAGCAAAAGATTCGAAGTGGGAGCGTAACGGAATCGATTCCCTCGTTCTCGAAAACCTCCAAAAGCGCGATCTCAAGCCCTCTGCCCAAGCCGATGGCTACAGTTTGGTGCGTCGCCTCTATCTCGACTTGGTCGGTTTGCCCCCCACCACCGAACAAGCGGATGCCTTTGTGGGCGATAAACGACCGGACGCCTACGAACGGTTGGTCGACGATTTGCTTGCCTCCCCGCGCTACGGGGAAAAGTGGGGACGCGAATGGCTCGACCTCGCCCGCTATGCCGACACCAATGGGTATGAGAAGGACAGACCGCGCAATATCTGGCCCTACCGGGACTGGGTCATTCGAGCCCTCAACTCGGATATGCCCTATGATCAATTCACCATCGAACAATTAGCCGGGGACATGTTGCCCAATGCCACCGACGAACAAAAAACTGCCACCGGGTTTCACCGTAACACACAGCTGAACGAAGAGGGCGGGATCGACCCCTTGGAATTCCGCTTTTATGCGGCAGTAGACCGGGTCGCCACCACGGGTACGGTTTGGATGGGGTTGACCACAGGCTGCGCTCAGTGCCACACCCATAAGTACGATCCCATCACCCATGACGAGTATTACGGGCTGATGGGCTTGCTCGACAACGTGGATGAACCCGACCTGTTTCTGGAAACGGAAGCTCAGGCCAAGCAGACCGTGGAAATCAAAAGGGAAATAAAAAAGAAGTCTCTCGCCTTGCAAAAAGAAGTCAAAGGCTTCGATCAAGCTTTTGATAAATGGCGGGCAAAAGAAGAAGCCAACGCCACGCGCTGGTCCATAATCCGTCCGTCTGCAATGAAGACCAACCTGCCCAAGCTCGAAGTGATGGAGGATGGTTCGATCTTTTCCTCCGG
>CAWVZQ010000688.1:0-2008 GCA_963934405.1 uncultured Opitutales bacterium
GTGGCTTGGCCTTGTCCTCGCAGGGCGACTTCCACCGCCCGCTCCTCCAGTTGGGCTTTGGAGTTCAATTCGCTTAGTCGCTTCTGCCGGGCGTTTTGCTCGGGTTGAATTTCTCGTCGTTGCTTTTCAAGAGCCCGACGATCTGCATTCAGTTTGGTCAGAGACGTTTCTAGGAAGGCAAGGAAATCGACGTATTCCTCTACCTTCACTTCTCGTGCGGCGGCATCTTTCGGAAGCTTGTCGAGGGAGAATACGCGGATGCTTTCCAGATGCTTGCGGCGTTGGTCGATCACCTTTTGCTTGTCGGAAAGTTCGTTCACTTGGTCGGAGATCTCCTGTACCGCCTCTTGCGCCTTGCGAACTTCCTCGTCCGATGTGGCGGTCAGGTAGGTTCTCCGAATCTGGACGTCGAGCACTTCCCCCTTTGCGCCATCTGCCGTCTTGAGGCTGACGCGCACCGAACCCTCGTCGATCCAGCTAGGTAGCTTGGCGAAGGAAAATCGGTCGGTCTGTGCGGGCAGATCCAAGGTGACTTCGCGAGTGACGCGCGCCCGGTCCGCATAGACCGTGACCTCCGTTATTTTCGAATCGAGCGCGTTGACCTTGGCTTTCTCGGCGGCTTCTTGGGCGCAGGTGCCTTGGCACAGGATTATCGAGGCGATAAGTGGAAATAGATGTTTCTGTATCATGATTTGAGTTTGGTTAAAGGAGATCCGATTATAGGGGATTGTTGCGGATTGTTGTTCGGTAGACGTAAAAGCTTTGTCAAAAAAACGTCATCGAACTCGCGGAGTCCCTCTCTCTATTTCTTTTTGGGCTTCTTGCGAGGGCCAGGGTACTTGGGGGCTCCGCCGAGGTAAGGGAACTTGTCGAAGTCGGGACCTTTGCCCGTCACTCGTGGGTCACCGGTTTTCTTGAGTTCGGCGAAGAGTTGGTCTTTCAAACTTTTGACGGTTTTGGCATAGGCTGGATCCGCTGCCACGTTCACGAGTTGGCCGGGGTCTTTCTTTAGGTCGTAAAGCTCGTCTGCGGGACGCTTGCCGAAGGCGAGGTCGTAAAGCTTGCGGTGGTGGTCATCCTTGTCGCGGTTGTTCACCATATAGGTCTTGGTGGGGCCGTTGTCGCAGTCGGCCAACCATGCGTTGCCGATTGTGGCTTTCTCGTAATTGGGTGTGCCGGCTGGCCAACGGTCAGGGCGAAAGTTGTGGAGATAGAGGAAATCATGCGTGCGGATGGCTCGGGTGGGGTAGCCACCCATGTCGGGCTTTTCCTGACCGGGTACGTGCCGCTCCTTGCCGTGGACCACGAAGCTGCGATCACCCTCGTCCTTACCTGCGAAAAGGGTTAGGAGGCTCCTGCCGGAAACATCTCCGGGGACGGCGATTCCCGCCGCTTCGAAATAGGTGGGGGCGAGGTCGATCAGGCTCACGAAGTCGTTGATGACAGTTCCGGCCTTTATCTTTTTCGGCCAGCGGATGGCTAAGGGTACGCGTGCTCCGCTATCGTAATTGTTGCTCTTGCAACGGGGGAAGGGCATGCCGTGGTCGCCCGACATCACGATGATGGTGTTGTCCAGTTCGCCTGCTTCCTCTAGCGCCGCGATGGTGTTGCCCACGAGCTTGTCGAAGCGCTGAACCTCGAAATAATAGTCCGCTACGTCGCCCCGAATTTCAAGCGAGTCGGGATAGTGCGGAAAGAGCTTGATCTTGGACAGGTCCATACCGCTCTTTTCGCCGGAGCCCTTGGCATAGCCACGGTGCGGGTCGGAAGTGCCTAGCCAGTGTACGAACGGTTTGCCCTCGGGCCTGTTCTTCAGCAAATTGCGGATGGGGTCGACCCCTCGCGAGGTGCCCGTCAATTGGCGCCCCTTGGTTTTCGTGCGTCCCGGTCCCCAGGCCTTGGCCCGAGTGGAAGCGAAGTAGCCGGCCTTCCCTAAAATTTCGGGATAGGTGTTGAACTTGTCGGGGAAGACGCTCCACAAATTTCCGGCTCCTTCGAGTTCCCAATG
>CAWVZQ010000689.1:0-2005 GCA_963934405.1 uncultured Opitutales bacterium
AATGGCCGGTGTGGTGGTGTACGTCGGCGGCGAGGACAGGGTGATCGCCTTGGATTCGAGCAACGGGAAGAAATTGTGGGAGGAAAAGACCGACAGCCGGGTACGTGGGCTGGCCATCGCCAACGGCAGGCTCTATGTCAGCACAATCGACGGCATGGTCCGCTGCTTTGGTGAAGGCAAGGGAAACGGAAAGATCCTAGCCAGTCACCCGCCGGCAAACTCCTTGGATCCCAAGACCGTGAAGCTTGCCGAAGCCATTTTGGCCACCACCCGAGCCGATCAAGGCTATTGCTTGGTCGTTGGCGGGGGAGACGGTCGCCTCGCCACCGCCTTGGCGGAGCGCTCGAGACTTATCGTCGAGGTCATCGACGAAGATGCCAAGAAGATCGCAGAAGGTCGCCAGTTCCTGCTCGGACACAAGCTCCAAGGCGGGCGCGTAAACCTTGTGCAAGGAGCACCGCAACAACTACCCTACCCGCCCTATAATTTCAACTTGGTGATCGACTTGAATTCACTCGCCGGAATCCAAACCGCAAAGGCCTCCGAGCTAGCCCGTGTGACCCGACCCCTTGGAGGAGCCCTCGTTCTGGGAGGACAAGTCAAGAAACCGCCCAAGGAACTTCAGGAAATGATCCAGTCCAAGGAACTGGAGACGGTTTCGGCAAACGGTTTGTTGGTTCTGCGTCGGGGGAAGATACCGGGCAGCGCCAACTGGTCGCACAACTACGCGACCGCCGGCAATACCTACTGCAGTGAGGACCAAGTGGTAAAAGGACCTTTCGGCATTCTCTGGTATGGTGAGCCGGGGCCACGCCAACGGGTCGACCGTCACGCCCGCGGACCCGTGCCACTGGTAATTGACGGAATCGTCTTTCTCACCGGGTACGACTTGGTTATGGCCTACGACGTCTACAACGGCACGAAGTATTGGGAACGTTGGATTCCCGGCATCACCCGGTTGGACCTGCCCGCAGGCACCTCCAATCTCGTCGCTGACTCCCAAAGCCTATTCGTCGTGGCCGACAACAAGCGCTGCCTCCGCCTCGACCGCTTAACGGGGAAAACCTTGCAAACCTACGAAGCTCCGCAGGTTGACGGGAAACCAGGAAACTGGGGCTGGATCGCCCGGTTCGAAGACATACTGCTGGGCAGTCATTCCGCTTACGACACCAAAAGAAAACGAGCCATGCCCAACCTCGCGGATGGACTCTTTGCCATCAACCCACGAACTGGCCAAACCCTGTGGGAATACCACGGAAGCGGCATCGAGCACGACGGGGTCGCGGTGGATGGTGGTCGAGTGCTTTTGGTAGACCGGAACCTGAGCGAAGAGGAAAAAAAAGCGGCCTTGGCCAACAGGACAATCGACAACTCGGTGAAAGACCGTTCCGTCGACCGACGCGGCAAACCAGTGGATCCCGACTTGGGCAAGCTTATCGCCCTGAACGTCAGGACAGGCAAACCATTATGGATCAAGCCTTTTGATTTCTCGGACCTCACGGTGGACGACCGGGTGATTGGACAGCGCTCCGGCATCGCCTGCCTGGTCAAGAACGGGATAGTGGTGGTGGCTGGAATCGGAAGCATCGGTCATCCCTACCAGCAGTACCGTAAGGGAGAATTCGCCCGGCGGGCACTCTACGCTTTCCGAGCCATGGATGGCAAACTGCTCTGGGGCGGAAGGCGCAACTACCGTAAGCGTCCGATCATCGTGGGTGATAAAGTGTTCGCCGAACCTCATGCCTGGAATCTACTCACCGGCAAAACAGTCAAATCCCAAAATCCCCTGACCGGCGAAACAACCCCCCTCAATTACCTGCGGGGCTACTCGGGTTGCGATCACTTGCTGGCCTCCGCATCCAGCCTCTTCGGTAACGCGAACTCCGGTGGCTTCGCTCACTACAATTTGGATGAGCAGGCTGGGTATGTTCCCTTGGGCGGCATGGCCTTGGCCTGCAACACCGGAGCGGTCCCGGCCAACGGTGTATTCGTGGCCCCGGAGGGA
>CAWVZQ010000690.1:0-1998 GCA_963934405.1 uncultured Opitutales bacterium
CCTCGTGCCTGATTGTTTCCTGTAGGGAATTCGCGTATTTTCCGGTGCATCGTATTTTGTAAGCGGAGAAGCAGCATGGTCTGGGAACCTGAAATTGAAGAACTCAAACTTCGACGGGAATATGCGGCTCGAATGGGCGGTGAAGAGAGTGTCGCGTTCCAGCACGGTCGGGGCAAGTTGACCATTCGTGAACGCATCGAACGCATAACGGACAAGAATTCGTTCAAAGAAATCGGTGGACTCACAGGTGCCGCCACCTACGAAGACAATAAATTGGTTGACGTAAAACCTTCCACATCCGCAATTGGGCTGTGCGAGATGAATGGGCGAAAGGTTGTACTCAACGGTGATGACTTCACCGTTCGCGGGGTGGGCAGCATTGGCAACAAAGCGGGTTTTGCGCAGAACCTGGCAAAGGACTGGCGATTACCTTACGTTCGCATGCTGGATGCACCCGGGGGCAGTGTGAAGACATTCGAAGCCATTGGTCGAACCTATATCCCGACCAATCCGGTGACTCCTGGTATCGAACAACTTCTCTGTCAGGTTCCGGTGGTCTCTGCTGCGCTCGGTTCCGTTGCCGGATTACCGGCGGTTGATGCATGTCTGTCACACTTCAGCGTGATGGTGAAGGGGCTCTCCCAGGTTTTCCCCGGTGGCCCTCCGGTGGTGAAAGCTGCCCTCGGCATAGACATCACTAAAGAAGAACTGGGTGATGAACGGACACAAGTATTCGGTACGGGGGTAATCGATCATCTTGCCGACAGTGAAGAGGATGCCTTCGATGCAATCCGGAAATTTTTGAGTTACCTGCCAAGCAATGTCTGGGAAATGGCGCCGAGGATAGACAGTGGTGACGACCCAGAACGTCGGGAAGAGTCCTTGTTATCGGCAATTCCTCGCAACAAACGCAAGGCTTACAATGCCTATAAGATACTTGACGCCATACTCGATAGGGAATCCTTTTTTGAACTTACCGCCAAGTATGGCCGTTCCCGTATTGTCGGATTGGGTCGGATCAATGGCTATACAACGGGAATCATGATCAACAACCCCAAACGACTCGGTGGGTCAATGGATGTTGCAGCGGGGACAAAGGTCATTCGCTTTCTCCAGCTCTGCGACACCTTTCACATTCCCATGGTGTACCTTGCAGACGAACCGGGATTCATGGTCGGCATAGAACAACAGCAGCAGGGGATATTGCGGGCCGGTGCCAAAATGTTAACTACGACCTTGCGCACACAAATGCCCTGGATCTCTGTCATCATCCGACAACTTTACGGTGTCGCAGGACAGTGCCACGATCGTCCAAGCGGCATGTTCAAGCGTGTCGCCTGGCCATCAGGCCACTGGGGGTCAATGCACATTTCTGGTGGCGTCTCGGCGGCATACAAGCGTGAGATCGTAGAATCCGACGACCCGGTTGCCAAAGAAAAGGAGATCGAAGCGCGACTCAATCTGCTGGCGTCACCTTTTCGGACGGCGGAGGCGTTTAATGTCGAAGATATCGTGGATCCGCGAGATACCCGTCCCATGCTGGCTGAGTTTATCGAGATGGCACAACCCATGCTGCGAAGTCAGTTGGGGATAACATCTACTCCATATATGCCGTAGCTAGGGGTCAGTACAGTGTGCGACGTCAGCCAACATGGTACCAAATGACCTGATTCACTAAGAGATACAGCTGCTACTTCGATATTCCGTGGCTTCAAAAAACCAGATTGCTTCTTCAGTTTCCTTGAAAACCTCTCTTTCCCAATTTGGATACTGGGGCAAGCTAAAAGTTGTTGGGCCGGTTCGTTTATATACAGTAGTCCTAGCCTCTCCTGTATCAACGTTTAATGAACATATATATGTTTCTGCCAATGCTGCTGGCGTTAGCATAAAACTCAAGGAGACGGCCTTTGCATGAAATTTAATTTTTTTGAGCATGTTCCGCTCTCCCTCATTTCATATAACGACGGATGTGCTTAAGTTGTTCCAAGCAGCCGCTCC
>CAWVZQ010000691.1:0-1997 GCA_963934405.1 uncultured Opitutales bacterium
AAGCCGAAAGTTCACGTCGTAGTTGCCTAAGGTTAAGCTACTTGAGCTCCGGAATTTTTTTTCGTTGCTGACGAGTGAGCGGATGAAACGGCGCGGCTTTCTGCATTTCGAAGTAAGCGAGCTTGGCCTCCTTGCGGTTACCGAATTCCCGCAGGAGAACGCGAATCTTGTTTTGGTGGGCGACAAGACATCCGGGATGGACCGCTAGTGTGGCATTCAAGGCTTCGAGAGCCTCGGGGAACTGTTTCTTGTGGGTTAGAAGGTAATAGCACTCCTTCTTGCGCGAGTGGTGCTCCCAAGGAGCATGGGCAATGGAGAGCCGATGAAACTTGAGGCTCTTGTCCTTTTCGCCGTAACCGCCGGCAATGCGGCCCTGATAAAGGTAGACGTTGGCCCAGAAGAGGTCCTTCGCCAGAAGACAACCGGCAGGAACGATGAGAATGCCAACGGCGCCGAGTAATAGGTTGAGGCGAGGTCCCGGGGAAAAGGCCTGCGGGGCAGGCAAATGAGGCTTGGCGGGTTCTCGAAGCACAAGACCGAGCAAAACACCGAGGGCGGACCAAGCGACGACGACGGCGCAGGGAGAACGGGCGGGAAATTCGAAAAAGGCCTCCGCGAGAAAGGTGAGGCAGACAGCGATGAGCCCTAAGCGGAGACCGAGACCGCGAAGGTCGAGCTTCCGGACGCAGGTAAGGGAGGACAGGAGACCCCGCCAAAGAACAAAACCCCAGATGCCGAGAAAACCTATGAATCCGACGATGCCGTTCTCGTAGAAGGTCTGGATGAAGTCGTTGTGGGCGTGGCGAACGAGGGTTGCCCCCGTGGTCTTGTCCGAGAGCTCGGAGCTCTCGTGAAAGTGGAGCTCGTAGTGGTCGGTGCCTTTACCGAATAGAAAATCCTTGGACAGGGAGGCGTTGAGGGCGTCCTGCCACAAAACGAGGCGGCGATGAATGCCTCCGTCAGTCACCTTCTGAGCCGATACGCTTTTAGGAATGATGCTCTCGAATTCCTTTGCCTCTTTGGGGGAGGAAGGGGCAGTGCCCGAAGGCTCGCTTTTCTTCCAGTACGGTGAGGTGTAAAGAAAAAGCGGAAGCGCAAGAGAAAGAGCAATAAAGGCAGAGGCAAGCATACCAGAGGGTCGCAAAACCGACGGGACCATTGCCTTTCGCTTCAGGAAGAGAAGAAAGAGAAAACCCAAGGCCGAGAGGACGCACCCGGAGATCATGCCGACCCATGCGCCTCTAGCCAGCGAAAGAGAAAGAGCCGGCAAAAAGACGAAAGTAAGGGATGCTCCCAACAGAATTCGCATCGGGAGGTTGCGAAAGAAGAGAAGCGCTCCGAGGCAGAGAGGGAGGAGCGGAGCATGATACTCGGCGGCAAAGTTGTGGTTGTAAATGATGCCGGCGGGAACGGACTTGTTAACCCGCGGCAGGCGATGGCTCCAGTCCGTCCAGAGATAATGCTGATCCATAACCACGAGAGAGGATAGAAGTCCGCCGAGGAGCAATGCGCCGATGAAGATACCGAGCTTGTGAGTCTTCCAGCTTATGTGAGCTAGTGAAAGAGCGAGCAGGACGGGCAAAAAGTGCCAACGAATGGACGAGACCCAAGCGCGCATCCCGTTATGAGCGAAAAGACAGGATACGATAACGCCCAATAGAAAAAGCCCAAGAAACACTTGAAGCGATCTCGGGATAGCGAGGACCTTCTTTCCGAGGTGCAGGGATACGAAAGCGATTCCAACAAGAACCGAACCTAGGGCAAGAACCAGTACGAACTTCAGGTCGGCATTGACGATCCGAATGGGAATGAAGCCGTCGACCCACTCGTCTTGGGCAAGGTGGAGGTAAAAAAGGGGAGGAAGAATGGCAAGCAAGCAGGCGAAAAAAAGCAGAAGGTTATTCTGCAAGGGTGAGAGGAAGTCAGGGGGCGACCATTCGTCCGAAGACGATTTTTCCGTTTTTTCTTTCTGCAAAGCGGAAAGCAAACTACTTGAC
>CAWVZQ010000692.1:0-1990 GCA_963934405.1 uncultured Opitutales bacterium
TTTGCCGTGACCGGCGAGTCGTCTACCGGGGCGACGGTGACGAGGAACGAGTCGTTTACCGTCATACCATTTGACGTCCCCGTTACGGTGACGATGGTGGAACCGAACATGTCCGGTTGGAAGTCTATCTCGAGTGTGTTGCCGGTGACCGTTGCGGTTAGAAGGCTAACGTTCCCGGAGACGGCCGTTTTTGTGATGATGCTGTTGTTGTCGTCTTCATCGTCGAATACGTTGGCTAGGTTGATGGATACGTTGGCGTCATCCTCGGTGGCATTCAGGTCGGGAAGAGCGTTGGCGACTGTTGGGGGCATGTTTGCGAAGACATCGACAACGGTGAGGGTTCGGGTAACGTCCGGGGCGGATTCGTAGGTTGCGTTGCCCTGTTGTATAGCGGTGATTCTGGTTGTGCCGCCTGCTAAGAGAGAGACTGTGTTTCCTAGGATTGAGCCGACTGATGGGGTGTCGCTGACGAAGGTGATTCCGAGTCCCGAACTGGCGTTGGCTTCGAGAATGAATGTTCCTGCGCCTAGAGGCTGAGCGGGAGGATGTGCGAAAGTGATGGTTTGGGGGACTTTTGTCACGGTTAGTTGCTGTTCTACGAAGGGAGCCGCGTTAAAACTTCCATTGCCGTCTTGTGAGACTCTTATGGTAGTTACGCCTTGTGACAGGATACTTACATTCGATCCTGTTATCGTAGCGACGGCCGGATTCGAGCTGTGGTAGCTTACGGGTAAGCCGGACGAAGCGGTTGCATTGAGCTCAAAGGAAGGTGCAAGTGCAGTTTTGTCGGAAAGTGGGCCGAAGGTTATGGTTTGGTCAGTTCGAGGTGAGGAGGTTACTATGAGCTCTCTATTAGCAGAGGAAAGGAACCAGTTGTAGTCTCCGGGTTGGATGGCGGTGATCGTTACTTTTCCCTCCTTGTGGGTGGATACTGTGTTTCCTGTTATTGATGCTATGCTGGAGTCGTTGCTTTCGTAAATGAAATGGGTGAGGCCGGAGTCCGAAGTAACGGCTAACTGGAAATTACTTCCAACAAGCTTGTCGGATATCGGTTGAAAAGAAATCTGCTGTTCTCCGCCAAAGGTTGGCAGTAGATTCTTGTAGGGGTGTACGCTTGGCAGTTGGCTTGGTAGTCCCCATTTGTGAGCCAGATAACCTTCAATCTTGCGTTGGGTGGGGGAGGGGAGCACACGGTTGTAGACGACGATTTCCGTTACTTGACCGATTAAGCCGTTGCCGACTTTGGTGAGTGCTCCCAATGACTGTGCATCCGTTCCCGAGCCCTTTGCCGCACCATCCACGTGCAAGGCATAGGATCCGGCTTCACCTTGCCAAGTTGCGATGTGAAAGGATGAGGCAGGGATTGATGAGTCGATTAAGGGATTTCCACCTTCTCGTTGCAGAGCAACGTTTCCGCTTGTCGAGGTGGATACGAGATCGCCTCCGAGCAACTTGGTTTTAGCGGCAAGTCCTGTTTGCCTGAATATTACAAAGATGGTCTTGGGACCGTTGACTACAGGCAGTTCAAGGGTCTTGGTGACGGAGGAAAAATCGACAAAGCCTTTTCCTGTTAACTCAGAGGCGCTCTTTTTATATATTGGCGCATTGACAGCTGTTCCCTGTATGGCGTTGCGGTTGTTTCCCGATGAGTCGTTCCATATGTAAAGGGGAGAACCGCTTGTTGTGGAATCAGCGAGCGAATCGGCATTCACGTTGTTTCCATCTAGCCACAATTCCATGCCGGAAATCGACTCCGTGAAAAGCTTGTAATATCCTACGGATAAAACTTGGCTCGTGGCTGTTGCGGGGTTGTGAGATAAGTCGCCGGGTTGTGTGGCGGTTATCGTCGTGGTGCCGGCGGTGCGGATCTTGATGGTCTGACTCCCCGGCGTAATTCCTTCGACAGAGGCGACCAGTGGGTTTGAGCTTTGGTATGTGACGAATAAACCGGAACTGGCTTCTGCCTGCGGGTCGAAGTCGAAGTCGCCAA
>CAWVZQ010000693.1:0-1989 GCA_963934405.1 uncultured Opitutales bacterium
AAGGAAGCCTTCCAAGTTTTGGCGGACGTCACCGAGTTGCCCAGTGACAGGCATTTGGCCTATGCCATCAAGACATCGCTTGGCTCAGCTCCAATGAGGAAATTCTGGGACAAGGAAACCGTGGGAAAAACTAACCCCGTGGTATTCGGTTTCCTTTTTAAACAGAAGGCTGCTGATCAAAAGGCACAGAAAAACCAGCAAGACAAGAAGTTTGATCGCCAGAAAAACCTTCTCAAGGTAAAGATTACTTGCATCAAGGAAAGGATGCTTTTCGCATCCGAGTACATGTCGAAACCCAATTTAGGTGAGTACAAGGAGGCTTTCGGCGAAATCCCCACCAAGCCTAACCAACCGATCCGAATCGATTTCGACAACCCTGACGCTACCCCTCACAACTTTGTCCTCGTCCAGCCCGGTTCCCTTGAGGAAGTAGGGCTCGCTGCCAACGAGATGGCTAAGGATCCCGAGGCCGCCAAAAGCGGTCAGTTTATCCCGAAATCCAAGAAAATCATTGTCCATTCAAAGATGCTCAAACAAGGTGAAAGTGAAACTCTTCGCTTTAAAGCTCCGCGCAAACCAGGAAGGTATCCCTACCTTTGCAGTTTTCCGGGGCACTGGGCTATCATGAAGGGCGTGCTAGTCGTCAAATAGGGCAAGGAGTCTCATGAGAAAGATTCTCTTATTGCTCTCTTTTTTCGTTTCCGCAGCTTTTGCTGCAGATCGACCAAATGTCATAGTGATCTATACCGACGACCAAGGATACGGCGATGTTTCCTCTCTCAACCCCAAGTCCAAGTTCAAGACACCGAATCTCGATCGACTTGCTCGCGAAGGCATGATCTTCACTGACGGGCACTGTTCCGATACGGTCTGCACCCCTTCCCGATATGGTTTGCTGACAGGTCGCTATTCTTGGCGCACCATACTCAAGAGAGGGGTGTTCGGGGCCGAGAAGGAATGCTTGATCAAGGATGATCGTGTCACCCTTGCCTCCTTGTTCCGCGACAATGGGTATCACACGGCGATGGTGGGCAAGTGGCACCTTGGGATGGATTTCCCGGGGACCAAGGGGAAGCGCGACTGGACCCAGCCGGTCAAGGATATGCCGCTGGACAAGGGGTTTGATTACTTCTGGGGCATTCCCGCCTCCATGAACTACGGTGTGCTTGCTTGGTTTGAGGGGCGATACGCGAAAGTTCCTCCCACGCTCTACACCTCCAAGAAACCGAGTAAGATAGCGATTCAGGATTACCGAATTGCACCTCCTTACCAAAAGACCGCCAAGGAGGCACCCAATCCGGAGGAATCCGGTGGAAGGAAAATGAACCCAAATACCAAAGGGTTGGAGGTGGCTCCCGACTTCGTCGACGTGGAATGCCTCGATCGTTTCACCACTAAATCAATCGAGTGGATGGAAGGAAAAGCCGACGCAGCTCGCAAGGGAAAGCCGTTCTTTCTCTATTTGCCCTACACTTCGCCGCATAAGCCGGTCATCCCGATCAAGAAGTTTCTCGGCAAGTCGAAAGCCGGGGCCTACGGCGACTTCATGATGGAAACCGATTGGCATGTCGGGCGTATCCTGAAATTTCTCGACGAGCAAAAGCTAGCCGAAAATACCTTGGTCGTATTCACCAGCGATAACGGTCCCGAGAAAACTTGGACCAAGCGAGCCGAGCTCCACCAGCACCAGTCGAACGGTCTTTACCGCGAGGGAAAACGATCCATCTACGAGGGAGGGCATCGCGTGCCCTTTTTCATTCGCTGGCCGGCGAAGGTGAAGGCCGGATCCACTTGGGACGAACCCGTTTGCCAAACCGATTTGCTGGCCACCTTTGCGGAGATGGTGGGAGCCAAGCTTCCCCCCGATGCAGGCGAGGACAGCGATAGTTTCTACATGGATTTGCTTGGTCGGAAACGGGGTATCGCTCGCCTGCCCATGATCCATCATGCGTCCAGCGGACGTTTCGCCATCCGTGACGGCCAATGGAA
>CAWVZQ010000694.1:0-1985 GCA_963934405.1 uncultured Opitutales bacterium
GAAGGGAACTGGAAACTCTTGCACAGCCCAAACGATAACAATCGCCCAGAAGGTCGAGAACCTTCCGGAAAGGTTTTCCTCGCCAACTTGGCCGAGGATCCGGGTGAATCAAAAAACCTAGCTAAGAAGCATCCGGATATCGTGGACCGACTCGGCGAGCTTAATCAAAGCTACGTGGCCGGCCTAAAAACTCCGAGGAAGTAGTTTTGCGACGGAGTCGTCGCCATCCTCGCGATCAATAATTTCCTCTCGAATCATCTTGGCTTTTTTGCTCTCTCGCATGCCCTCTTCCATACAGCGTCGATTCCAGCGACAGGTTTCCGGATAGGCACAACAATCCGCAACGCATTCGGGCAATTCGGATTCGGAATCTTCCTCTTTCACGTAACTAATAGAGTTTATTCAAAGTTTAATGAAATGGCGGAGAGGGAGGGATTCGAACCCCCGGTACCTTGCGGCACACCTGATTTCGAGTCAGGCACATTCGACCACTCTGCCACCTCTCCGCTAACGCTGAAGGATTCCTTTTCGCGAATTTACCGACAAGAAGCAAATATAATTAGGAAAAACCGAGCCAAGGGAAATCTATTTACACGCTTGCCCGTAATCTTGGAATGTTGTTTCATGGATCAATGAAAGGCTTGTATTTCGCCCATGTGTCATTGGCAGCAATGGTCTTGTTTTTGTCATCCTGTAATTCATCGAAGCAGGCGACTGTCGACTTTACGGACGGTCGCTATGAAGGAATGGTAGACCGATCGGGCCGCAAACACGGCTTGGGCACCTATGTGTGGAAAGATAAATCCAAGTACGAGGGAGAATTTGAAAAAGACGCTCGACATGGAAGAGGCCGATTCACTTGGACCTCGGGCGAAATCTATGAAGGTGCATACCTAAACGGAAAACGTACGGGACGAGGTAGCTACAAGTGGACGAATGGTTCCAGCTACATAGGAGAATTCCTAAACGGAGAACGGCACGGAGAAGGCACCTTTGCCTCTCCAAACGGGGCTCGCTATCAAGGTAATTGGTCTAACGACTTGCAGGATGGCGAAGGTATCTTGACGCGATCGGACGGCACGCAACTGGTGGGAAGGTGGAAGGCTGGAAAACCTCCGGCATTGCCGGAACCACTGCCGGAACCCTCGCCTGTCCCGGTTTTGCCAGCTCCACCCGATCCAAAAGTGGTTGAGGTCAAGATCGAGCCGACTCCTCCACCCCCGCCACCGGATCCGGTACCTGCGCCACCTCCGGTCATCGAACCGATTCCCACTCCACCTCTCCCGAAACCAATTACGCCAACACCTCCCGTGGTAGTCGAACCCCTGCCGCCACCTGCGCCACCACCGTTTCCGGAAATCCCGACCCCATCACCCCCTGTTAATCCTGCACCACCTCCTGCGCCACCTTCAGTCGCCGAGGTCTTTGCCCCGCTTCCAGAACCGCCGCCGGCTCCTGAACCTATTCCTGAACCAAAACCACTGCCAACGGCTCCCGCCACAGGTGATGACGAGGTAGTTTGGCGAGGCACTACCTCCCAGGCGGAAAATTATTTCAAAAGCCAAGTGATCGGCGGCATCGACATCGTACACGTCAAGAAGACCGGGCAACCGTTCACAGGCAAATTCGTAATCCTTCGCGACAACGGCTCGCTCAAAGGCATGGCCTCGCTAGTCAATGGAAAATTGCACGGAGAAGAAGTCGTCTACGACAACGCCGGAAACGTAATCGAGCGAAACAATTGGCAAAACGGTCGCTTGCCCGAAGAATGATTCAATAAAAGAAAGCAGGAAGACCGCGTAGAAATCCAAGGTCTAAAAACTGCTTCCTATGTTCAAGCTGATCGCTTTCGCTTGAAACGACAACTAAAGAGAAACTTCAAGGGCATAGTGTTGTCGCGGGATTAAATCCCAGCTTGATCTAAGGATTTACCGATTGGGTGTATTATTCATGTTTTCCACCATCACCATGGTCATGGTCGTGGT
>CAWVZQ010000695.1:0-1984 GCA_963934405.1 uncultured Opitutales bacterium
TTAGATCCAAAGCCATCCATCCTGCGGCTCCGTTGCTCATTTTCAATGCCCAGTGCCCGGCGAAGGCCTTTTGCTTGTCGGTGAGTTCTTGGCCGACCGCCTGACTAATCATCATCAAGGCAAGCGTAACTAGAGTCGATTGGAAGAGTTTCATTGGAGAGAGAGTAAATAGATCAGGCTCCTTCTTTCAATCAATCATGCTCTGGAGTTGATACGGTTCTTGCTTAGCCGATCATCCATACCTTACCTTTTTTACTCAGACCCATGCGATTCTTACTCCATTCATTCGTTGCCCTCGCGCTTTTCGCCGTGCCTTCCCTGGCCACGAAAAAGCTTCCGAACTTCGTATTCTTTCTCGTGGATGACCTCGGTTGGGGTGACCTGGGATGCTACGGTTCCGAGTTCCACGAGACCCCGCACCTGGACAAGCTGGCGGATGAGGGCATGAAATTCACTAACGCCTACTCGGCATGCACCGTATGCTCGCCCAGCCGGGCGGCCATCATCACGGGGCGCTATCCGGGACGCCTTCACCTTACGGACTGGATCACCGGACACGGGCGGAGAAACCCAAAGCTCCTCATCCCGAAGTGGAAAACCAAGATGGATCACGCACTGACCACCTTGCCGGAGGCCCTGCAGGAAGCGGGTTACCGGACGCAATTCACCGGCAAGTGGCACCTCATGCCGATCGGGAAGCCCGACTTCAAGGAACACTACCCGGACAGTCACGGCTTCGATATCAACGTGGCCGGGCGCGAATGGGGGCAACCCAAGGGCCGTGGGAAATATTTCTCGCCCTTCGGCATGCCGAACCTGGACGACGGGAAGGAGGGCGACTTCCTGACCGACAGGTTGACCGATGAGGCGGTAAACTTTGTCAGGGAGTCCAAGGACAAACCGTTCCTCCTCTATTTTTCTTATTACACGGTGCACGGGCCGATCATGGCGAAGCCCGCCTTGCTCGAGAAATACAAGAAGAAGGCCGCTGGCTTCGAGAAACGGAAAAACGAACGGGTCCATCCAGCCTACGCGGGTATGATCGAGAGTCTGGACGAGAGCGTGGGCCGCGTTCTGGCCACGCTCAAGGAAACGGGGGTAGACGATGATACCGTGGTCATTTTCACTGCGGACAATGGTGGTACCTCCGAACAAAGCTCGGGCGGGTTGCGCGGGGCCAAGGCCTTGTCGTACGAGGGAGGAACCCGCGAGCCCGTTCTCGTGAAGTGGCCGGGCAAGGTGAAGCCGGGTTCGGTTTGCGAAGTGCCCGCCATCGGGATGGATTTCTATCCCACCATGTTGGAAATGGCAGGACTGCCCACTCGACCGAAGGAGCACTTGGATGGCATCAGCCTGGTCCCCTGGTTGACCGGCGCTTCCAGTTCACCCACCCGTGAGTCTCTTTATTGGCATTATCCCCACTACCATAAGACCAAACCTTATGGGGCGGTACGCAAAGGGGATTGGAAACTGATCGAGTTCTTCGAGGACGGAAAGCTCGAGCTTTACGACCTCAAGAACGATCCTTCGGAAAGCAACGACCTAGCCGATTCCAATTCCAAGAAACGCGAGGAATTATTGGCCGACCTGCGCAACTGGCGCAAATCCGTCGATGCCCAGATGCCGACCCCTAACCCGAACTATGGCAAGACATCCGTCGCCCCGAAGCCGAACAAGCGGAGCGGACAGGCGACCAAGCCCGTATCGACTGCGCTTGGACAGGTCTCCGCCTCGAGCTATCAGGTTGGCAACCCACCCGAGAACGCCTTGGACGGCAGCGAAGGCTCCCGTTGGGCAGCTTCCGGCGAAGCCTTGCCCCAGTGGTGGATGCTCGAGTTTCCGAAAGCCCGCCAGTTGACCGGTGTCAAGGTCAGTTGGAAAAATCCGACTTGGTACAGCCACAAGGTCGAGGTTTCCGATGACGGCAAGAAATGGAAAACGGTTTCCGATGCCACCGGGAAAAAGACCGTTCCCGCCCAGTCCG
>CAWVZQ010000696.1:0-1981 GCA_963934405.1 uncultured Opitutales bacterium
AACCGTGACGGTACTCGTAGAGCCCCGTCATGACGTTGACTCGACTAGCCATGCAGATCGCGGTGGTGTCGTAGTGGTGATCAAACGTCATTCCCGCCTCCGACAAGCTGTCGATGTGCGGCGTCTTCACGTCCTTGTTCCCGTAGCAACCAAGCGAGTAACTGGCCTGGTCGTCGGTAAAGAGAAAGATGACGTTGGGACGCGTCTCCTTGCCGAAGGCCAAGGTTACGAACAAGAACGCCAAAAGGAAAATCGAGCTGAATGAATTCATGGGAAGCGAAATGAAAACGGACTCCTACCCGAAGGCAACCACCCATTTGCTGAAAAACCTCCGCAAATCATTCGACCGCCAGTTCACTGAGAATGGTCCATCCGTTGGAAACCGGAAGGTCGTTGGCAAAACGAATGGCGGGCTTGCTTATCCATGGATCCTCGATCCCCAAGGCCAGGCGATAGGCGCCCGCCTTCGAGGGAGACGCCAGTTGCGCCTCGATCACGAACTCGCCCGGCAACCACTTGCGCAAGTCGTCCTTCAAGGTAGTGGAGGCAACTATTCGCCCCTTGGCATCGAGCCACGCCAACTTCACCGGCCATGGATAATAAAACGGGGCCACGCCCTCGTTCTCGCCGCGAATGGTCACCTTGGCTGACTGCCCTGCCCTCGTCTTGCTCGGATGACGGATCGCCGTCAGCCGATACTGGTAGCCCATGATGCGCACCAGTTGGTCGCTGCGCTCGACGAATTCCTTGGAAGTTCTCTCCTCGAGGGACGGCCCATAGGGTCCCACCCAAGTGAAATGCGAACGTTTCGCCATCTCCACGGTGAAGTCCCATTTCCTGCCCAACCATTTCTTGGCCGCATCCGGGGCCATCTCGCCCCCGATGATGGTTCTCTTCCAGGTATCGATCCGCTTGGCCCGGCGCATCCGCTCGAGAAAGGACCATTCCTTTCCATTGTCGGTGTCCTCCGGGAACATGTCGTCATGAAAGCCCATCTTCGGATATTCGCCCGGCGGCCCGTCCGCGTAACGGGCCATCAACTGCTTGTTGGGAAAAGCCTTGCGGTAGGCCTCGAGCACCCGTCGCCGGGTCTTCTCCGAGGCGAACAATTCGTCCCGCGGATAAGTGTGCCATTCCCCCCAGAAGCCAAGCAACCCGAGCTGGATGAAGGCCACTCGCGGATGATCGTTGTAGCGCTCCCCCATGGCGGCGATCAAGCGCTCGAGGGCCGGCGCCATGGCAGGATGATCGTAATCGGGGCTGAGCCCGCCGCCATGCTGCTTGTATGGCTTGAGGCTCACGCCTTTTTGCAGCAACCATTCGGGCATGGCCGAGGGTTTTTTCGGGTAGTCCGCAAAGACCCGCAGGACCACGTGCTTGCCCACCGCCGCCTTGTGCCCCCACGCTTCCTTCTCCCATTCATCGAAGGCGTATCGCCCCTCGACAGGCTCCAGTTTCTTCCAAGGAACGTAGAGAAAGACCATGGAATACGGCCGATGTATCTTGCCCGCATTGGTATAGACGCAATAGCCCTTCAACGGATTATCCAGCGGGCCGGGGGCCGCCTTGGGACGAACAACCACCTCTCCCGCGTCCCCGGCTTCGGGCTGCGCGACCAAAGGCATAGCGGCACACAGAAGAACGCACGGCAGAACGAACAAAGCGAACCCTTTCACATGGCTTGGACAAGCATTGGCGGAGGGAAGGAACCCCGGTTCGAAACCCCGACCACAGCGGCAAGCAGTGAACCGAGACTTGTCCTCAGCCCTTGGCGGGCTTCGAGTGGAGCAGGGAACAAAAGGATACGAATGCAGCGAAAAGAGCGAAGTCGCGGAATAATTTCATGACAGTTCCTAATTTCAATTAAAGAAGGTAGCTCGGAAGGATTGCCGGCTTCAGTCCAGCTTGTTCACCCAGCGCACGCCATTGGCCACCAGATCGAGGTACTCCTTGGTCGACATGGTGGAATTATGATGGCCGA
>CAWVZQ010000697.1:0-1980 GCA_963934405.1 uncultured Opitutales bacterium
CGAGGGTCCAGTCGTTGATGAAGCTGTCGTGACAGGATGCGCACTTGAGGTTGAGTCCGAGAAAGACCTGAGCGACGTTCTGGGCAGCCTGCATCTCTACGACCTGTGAGGAATTGACTGTGCCCCGCCATTTTATACCGTCGATGAAGGCGGCTTGTTCACCGGAATTAGGGCTGAGCAACTCGTGGGCGAACTGGTCGTATGGCTTGTTCGCCTTGAGCGAAGCCTTGAGCCAGTTGGTGAGTCGGTACTTGTTGCCGCCGTGATATTGCCGGGTGTAGCTGTTGCGGAAGGCGTCATTCCAAAAGGAGATCCAGTGCTGCATGTAATTCTCGTCATTGGCCAAAAGGGTGTCCACCACCTTTTCGTATTTGGCCAAATCCTTGTCTTCGGCGAAGGACCTGTACTGTTCTGGAGTAGGGGGAAGCCCGATGAGGTCGAGGTAGGCACGCCGAAGAAACGTTCGATCGTCCACGGGGGTTTTTTGCTTCACGCCCTTCTTATCAAAATAGGACTGGAGGAAACGATCGACGGGATTCTTGAGGCCGTTTTTCACAGATGGCAGCTTGACCACGCGTGGAGCAAGGGGAGCCTTGCGCCATTCGGCAAAACTGTAACCTTTGGGCCAGGCGAGGCCTTCATCAATCCATGTTTTGATCAGTGCAATTTGTTTCGGAGTGAGCGGTTCGCCCTTGGAGGGCATGCGCTCATCAGGATCCTTGGAGGCGATGAGTTGAAATAGTAGGCTGCCGGCGCTGTTGCCAGGCTTGGCGGCTTTGAGCAGTGTGGTACGGGTATTAATAGAAAACTCGCCTTTAGCCTCATGCCCGGAATGGCAGCGGGAACATTTGTTTTTTAATAGCGGCTGGATGTCTTTCTTAAAATCCACTGCCTGGGCTGGGAAGACTGCAATTGCAAGAATAATGGCGAGGCTAATACGCACGGCCAAAGGATGAGGCCCTTGACATTGATTGTCAGGACAAATTCTTTTCTGCGATTCGCCCTCCCTACGTCCCAGCATTGACTTACTCTACGACATTGAGCAAATAATCAACCCGTCCAAGCTAACGAAAGCACGGGACCAGTTTGGATATCAGTGTTTTTGCTGGTTGCACTGATGATTTGTGCCAACGTGGTAGCTGGCCCAGCAGAGAGCATTCCTGGCGGTTCTATTGGCACTCCTGCTGGGCTTGAAAAGGACCTGCCAAGAGAGGATTCCGACTCACTAGTGAACATGAACCAAAGACAATTGCTTCTTACAACTGCACTTATGGTAATGGCTTGTCTGGCCTCCGTACAAGCCTACGCCGTGGACGAGTCCAGAAAGCAGGAGGGCCCGATAGGCGCCTTTCTCGGCAAGCCTCGTATGGAAGCCCAGCCGCTCTTCAAGGCAATACGCCATCCCAATGTCGTCGTTTCTCTGAAGGGGACGGTTCTCGCCACCTTGGGAGACAAAAAGCTTCTTGCCCGTCGTAGTGTGGATGGAGGCAAGACTTGGGGAGAAGAGATCATCGTCGCCGAGCCGGCCTTTCAGGGGGGGGGCTTGACCGTCGATGAGACCACCGGAGACATCCTAGCGTTCGCCGAGGATCGGCACCCACCCGCTCCGTTGTCGGTCTATCGCAGTCAGGACGACGGTAAGACATGGCAGAAAATCGAAGTCACGATTCATCCTGACACCCGCGGAAACGTGCCGTCGATGCACATGAACGAACACGGCATCACCTTGCGACACGGTAAACATGCCGGACGATTGATCCGCGCGGCGCGTCATTACGGCGAGGCTAATTACCCAAAGAAACACTGGCCGACGCACTACACCACCGCAATCTACAGCGACGATCACGGAAAAACCTGGAAGACCAGCAACCCGTTCTCGGAGATGGGGACCGGCGAGGCAGGGATTGCCGAACTGTCCGATGGCCGGCTCTACTACAATTCCCGCTCTCATTGGAATGCGAAGAAGCCGCCGCTGCGGCG
>CAWVZQ010000698.1:0-1980 GCA_963934405.1 uncultured Opitutales bacterium
CGTTGGGAGCCAACACCACTAGCGGAGCCGGAGGCATAGACCTCGCCAACCGCGTCAAACTTCGTGGTTTTGTTGATTTCATGTACAAGAATGTAGATGCTGAGCATGTTCAACACGGTCACGATAAAGGCTTCAATACTGCAGTCGATGTAGACTTCCTATTCGATTTTTCTCCCGTTACAGCCGAAGTACACACAAGTATAGGGAAGACCGTTTCTGGTGCTCCTGGTGTTGATCCGGATTTACTTGAGCAGGCCTTCATTCGCTACAACTTCAATCGCGACTTCAGCATAAGCATGGGGCGTCAACTGACCACACTTGGATTCGAAGGGGATGAAGCTCCCAATCTTTACCAAGTTTCAAATGCCTATCTCATGACTGATGATACTGCTAATGGCGGTGCCTCAAGTTACCGCCGCCACTATGTGGATGGCATTCGAGCTAATTTCAATAACGGCCGATTTGGATTTTCAATAGGTCTGCACAATACATTGTATAGGCAAAATGCTTTACTTGACGATGACACCAACGACGGTGACGTGGCAATTGACCTGCAAGCAGCTATAATGATTCTTCCCGGCTTGGAAGGTCGTTTGGGTTACGCACATGAGTCGAGAGACTCAAACGCCGACATCGAGCAGTTCAACGCATGGCTTGCCTACAACGACCGAGCCCTCACACTTGCCATTGAATTCGATGATTGGAACGTAGGTACTCGCGACATTTGGGATGTTATGCTCGTGGGTAATTACCAGTTCAACAATTTCTTCGGTCTTACTCTTCGGTACAGTCACGAAGATGAAGACAATTACGAATCGGATCGCATTACCTTGTATACTAGTTTCACAGTCACTGATAACTTGAGCTTAGGTCTCGAGTACAGTCATGCTTCCGTAGATTCTGCAACCGATTACGACGTAGACGAGTTTTATGCCGAAAGCCTGCTGACTTTCTAACCTAGCATTCAATAATTTCATTTCAAAGGCCTCGCCGAAATCGGCGAGGCCTTTTTTTTGCTCCAAGAACTGGGCAAATTTCTTATTTTCTTTTTTCCGGGTTGTAAAGTCGGTGCTCTAGTCCTATGGGCATGACCTGCTTTTAATACTATGGATGGGAACGGTAAAAAGGCACTAAAGCGGGAAATCGAGGAACTGGAGCAGGAATTGGCTTTGCTCCAGCGCCGTTGTCGTGAGCTGGGAATCCCCGTGCTCATCGTCTTCGAAGGTTGGAGCGCTTCGGGCAAGGGCACCATGATCAACCGCGTGATCCAGCCTCTGGATCCACGTGGGTTCAAGGTTTCATGCATTGCCGCCCCCAATCGAGACGAGCAACTGCGTCCTTTTCTCTGGCGATTCTGGAGGCGTACGCCATCGGCGGAACGCATGGCCATATTCGACCGAAGTTGGTACCGCACCTTGCTGGACGATTACGTGGCTGAGGAATTGGACGAAGATTCCTTGAACAAGGCATTCGACGACGTCGTCGCCTTCGAGAATCAGCTCAAGGACGGTGGGACGGTGATCTTCAAGTTCTTCTTGGACATTTCGAAGGAAGAGCAGGCCGAGCGCCTGGACAAGCTTCGTAAGAATCCCGCTACCGCTTGGCGTGTGTCCGACGACGTCCTTGCCCGTCACTGCAAGTACGGTCAGTACAAAAAGGCTACCAAGCGATTGATCGAGGCCACCGATCTTCCGGCCTCTCCTTGGAAGGTGGTCGATGCCAAACACGTTACTGCCGCCAATGCCTCTATTCTTCGATGCTTGGTTAAGGTTTTAGGCAAGCGAGTGGCTGCTCTGTCGAAGGAGACGTCGAAGCAGGAGCCTCCCGCGAAGAAGGATTTGCCCGTTTTTCCGACTGCCCCGAGCTTGAAGAGGGTGGACCTATCCCTTACCCTGGACAGGGATGAATACCGCAAGCTTCTGGATAAGCGCCAGAAGCGGATTGGCGAGTTGCACGATGAGATCTACCATCGCCGTATTC
>CAWVZQ010000699.1:0-1967 GCA_963934405.1 uncultured Opitutales bacterium
TAGGGAGTTGGTCATAGAGCTCAAATGGTTGGCCACCCTCGAGTTCAACAAGCGACTGCTCTTCAGTGGAGAGAACAAAGAAAAGTCCTTCAAACTCTTCAAGGGAGCTGGTCCCAAGGCTCCAAAGATCAAACAACATCCAGTCAAACATCAAGTAGAAGCTTTGGCATCGGAAAAAGCCGTCAATGCAACATCCGTCCGCAGGATGCTAAACGCACTTCATGAAATGTTGGGACAAACCGATGCTGCCGTAAGTGACCTCCAGACCAGTTTCACCGCCCTGACCGCCGACCCCACAGCCAACACGGAATTGAAATTCATCGAGGAAAAGGTGGAGACTTGGGTATCCGAAATACTAGCTCGAACGGATGGTTTATCTGTTCAAGCTCACATATCATCTAGGCAAGTCGACGGATTAGTGCGTGAACAGCACGGAAAATTTGAGGAATGAACCCAAACCAAGAGCAACCTCGCGATAATCCAAGAAAGCGCGGCGGCTCTTTCTTGGGAATACACTACGTTCGTTGCGGAAGCTACGGCAGAATCTACAAAAACAAAGAAGGTACTGCCTATACCGGCCACTGCCCCCGCTGCATGCACCCAATACGGGTCAGAATTGGATCAGGAGGGACAGGCCATCGGTTCTTCAAGTGCTTTTGCCCATGACTCGGGAACTCAGCCACGCTGAACTACTGGGACTCAAGCGCTGGAACACACCCACCATTTACAACGGTTGGGAGCAAATAACGAATAAGGAACGGACGGGAGGGTACGCCAACCTTGAGGATGTTCGGGACTTTATGCCGCAAATGGGGCCTATGGTCGGCTATGCCGTAACCGCGGTCTTCGAGCCAAGCAACCCAAAGCATCCAATAAATAACCCCAAGGCATGGGCGGAATATCGGGAATACCTGGCAAGCGTGCCCGGACCAAAAATCGTGGTCACCCAAGACCTGGATCACCCGAATTGCGCTGGCACTTGCTGGGGCGAGGTGAATGCCAATGTCTGCCGCTCGCTGGGATGCGTCGGTTGCATTCAGGACGGAGCCATCCGCGACATAGACGAAATGACCAACGCCGGGTTCAAGGCCCTCGCCCGCCGGTTGTGCGTAGGGCACGCCTACTCCTGTCCGATTCGCTGGAATTGCGAAGTGGATGTTTTTGGAATTAAGGTAAAGCCCGGACAACTGATCCACGCTGACAAACACGGGTTCATCGTCATTCCCAAGGAAGACCAGAGCCAACTCCTCGAAGCTGCCCGCTTCATGGATCAAAACGAATGCGACACATGGATTTCCGCCGCTCGCGATGCCGCAGGAAAGACAACCGAAGAAGTTCTCGAATCCATTCTTGGTGCCGAACGCGCTTTCCGTAAAAACGCCAAAGTTCGTTTCGGTGAGGGTGAAGAATAAGGCTTAGAGCCGCGCTCTTGAATCAACCTAGGGGGCTGATCGCTCAGAAGAAAGCAATCATGGGAAAGAGGATAGTCAAAGGCGTAGTGAAGGAAGGACACAGGGTGGCATCCGGAATGGCAGGGGACGATCGTTTTCCTGAAGGGACCTTGGCCCTGCAAATACCCAGATTCGCAGAGCGAGGACTAGACCTGTCCTCTTACCACAGAGGGACATTAAACGTCTCAATCGCTCCACTCCCATTTCGGATCGGCAAGTCATGGAAGAGCTTGCCCAATGTAAAATGGAGTCCCGACATGCCTGCGGAAAACTTCTCCTTTTACCGATGTGAGATACGCCCCTCGGGGATAGAATCGTTTGAGGATGGCTTGGTCTATTGGCCGCACCCCTCGACCAAGCCCGAATTCCAGCAAGATCCATCGGTCCTTGAAATACTAGCCCCCTTTATCGAAGAAGCCAGTTACGGTTCAGCAGTGGATTTGTTGTTCGACCCCGAAGAAATTGAAATTTCGTACTGATTTCAAACGACTCGCTCCTCACCGCCATCAATGGGAA
>CAWVZQ010000700.1:0-1967 GCA_963934405.1 uncultured Opitutales bacterium
CCTTTGGCTTTCCATCCCCGACGACGAAATGCTTCGCCTCTCCAAAACGGACAAGGTCTCCGCCGAGGCCATTCCCGCCGAAGTCGACCGGATGCTCAAAGACAGGAGGAGTCGGCGCATGATCCACTCCTTCTGCAACCAGTGGCTCAACCTCAGGTCCTTCGACAAGGTGACGCCTTCGCTTAAGCTTTATCCCTTGTACAACGATCTTTTAAACCATTTCCTTCCGATCGAGACCGAGGCCTACCTCGATTATTTGATTCGGGAGAATCTGCCCGTCGGTCGCTTGATCGACTCCGACTTCTCCTTCCTCAACCAGCGACTCGCCCAACACTACGGAATCCCGGGGATATACGGCCAGAACATGCGCAAGGTGTCGTTCAAGCCAGATGTTCCGCGCGGTGGTCTGCTCACCATGGGAAGTGTTCTCAAGGTAACCGCCGATGGTTTCGACACATCTCCCATTCTGCGCGGCGCCTGGATTTCCAAGAACATCGCCGGCAATACCCTCTCCCCGCCTCCGGAAAGCGTGGAGGCCATCGAACCGGAGCATGGCAAGGCGGCCTCCACCCTCCGGGAACAAATCGAGAAGCACAAGAAAAACCAAGCCTGCTATGCCTGCCACAAGAGTATCGACCCCTACGGGTTTGCCTTGGAGAGCTTCGATGCCACTGGGCATTGGCGTAAACAATACCGGGTTAAGCTTCCACACCCGGGCACTTTCCAGTATCGCCCGAAGGGTTACTTCAAACTGGCTGGGGAAGTGGACGCAGCAGGGGAGATTGACAAGGACAAGTTCGCCGACGTCTTCGGGCTGAAGAAGATCCTGCTCTCCGACCACAAGAAGATCGCCTACAACTTCATCAAGAAATTTTTCGAGTATGCCAACGGCTACAAACCGAGCCTGAAACAACGCCTCGACCTCTTTGCCATGATCCCGGAAAATCCTGCGGAATGCCGCATGAAGGACTTGATTACGAAGACATTGGTCTATTCAATGAAAGGAAAGACGGAATGAAAGCAATAAGCAGAAAAGAATTCCTCAAGGCCGGGGCGGCCCTCCCTCTGGCCCTGAACTCGCTCAGCTTGCGGGCGACAACCCAAAAGAAGCTGCCACCCAAACGAATTATTTTCATCAATAGTTGTCTGGGTTTCTATAAGCCGTATTTCTATCCCAAGAAACGGGGTGACCTTGCGACCTCCATCTACCTCAAGGACATGAAGACCTTGGACAAGATGACGGTCTTTCAAAACCTCTTTCACCCCGGCATGGACACGAGCAACCATGACTCGGAGAAATCCTTCCTCACGGGAAGCCCCAGCCCGGAGTCACCCACCTTCGTGAACGGCATCTCGCTCGACCAGGTCTTGGCCCGCAAGATGGGGGGCGACACTCGCTTTCCCTTTCTCAACTTCAGCATCTACGACCGGGGTTGGGGAATATCCTGGAATGACCGTGGCTCCGCCATTCCCCCGATGAACGATGAGGAAAAGATTTTCGAGATGCTCTTCGAGGAGGAGGACCTGCAGGCCAAGAAGCACCAACTCAAGAATGATCAAAACATCCTCGATTGCCTGCAGCGCGATATGGCGCAGCTACGCAAAAAAGGTTCTCAACCGGGCAAACTAGACAGCTACAAGGCGGCCATCCGCGAACTGGAAGCCCAGTTGGATCATGAGAAGTTCTGGCTCAATGCCAGTAAGCCGAAGGTTCCGAAATCCCTGAGTGACGATCAGGAGTTTGTGTTCTCGACCAAGATCAGGAACCTGTTCGAATTGGCGAAACTTGCTTTCCGGACCGACTCGACCCGCGTAATCACACTCTCCATGGACTGGGTCGAAGGAGCTATCAAGGTGCCTGGAGCCACAGGTGCTTGGCATACCTTGTCTCACCATGCCAACAAACCGAACATGATTGCCCAGTTGAGCAAGATCGAGATCGACACCCTCAGGCACTTCAACCGCTT
>CAWVZQ010000701.1:0-1966 GCA_963934405.1 uncultured Opitutales bacterium
CTCAACCTCAAGTGCGCATCCTGTCACGACAGCTTCATCAACGACTGGACCCTCGACCAATCCTACGCCTTTGCCTCCGTCTTCGCCAACGCCCCCATGGAAAAGCATCGCTGTGACAAGCCCACGGGGAACAAGGTGGCCGCCGCCTTCGTCTATCCCGAGCTTGGTAACGTAAATGCTACTGCTCCCCGAAAAGAACGCTTGAAGCAGTTAGCCGACCTCATGACAAAGAAGGAAAATGGCCGGTTTTCCCGTGTCATCGTGAATCGAATGTGGGCTTCTTTCTTCAGCAGAGGATTGGTTGAACCTGTGGATGAAATGGACAACCAGCCGTGGAACTCTGATCTTCTTGACTGGCTTGCCCGGGACTTTGCCGCCAACGGTCACGACCTGAAGCATGCTATGCGCCTGATGACCACCTCGCAGGCTTATCGATTGCCCGCCGTCGAGCCTGTGCCCAACCAAAAGGCGGAAGACTTCACCTTCAAGGGTCCACTCACAAAACGTCTGCGGGCAGAACAACTCCTCGATGGATTGGCTCAGCTTGGTGAAGCTGCCGCTCCACCCGCCAAACGTCCCGCATTCCAGCGCCATGGCCTGCGCAACCTGGATCGCCTCATGCGTATCCTCGGCCGTCCCAAGCGCGACCAAGTGGCGACCTCACGCGACAACCGCCCGACCACTTTACAAGCCCTCGAGCTGAGCAACGGAGACATCATGCACAAGGTGGTGCAAAACGTCGGCGCGAAATGGGCCTCCAGCAAAAGAACGCCTGACCAATTGATCGAGGATCTTTTTCAAAACGCCTTTCTGCGTAAACCAACTCAGGACGAAAAAAGGGCCGCCGCCGGACTGCTGGGAAAAAAGCCCAGTGCCGCCACCGTCGCGGACCTCGTATGGGCCCTCGTCCTACAACCCGAATTCCAGCTTCTCTATTGAATCCGATGAACAACCGACGCGAATTTCTCAAAACCGCCTCCTCTGCTACTCTGGCTGCCTTGGCTGCTGGAGTTCCTCAACAAGCTATCGGTTCCGCTCCCCGCTCCAAGTGGCCCGAGGCTAAGGCGGATTCGATAATCATTTTGTGGATGGGTGGCGGTATGGCTGCTCCAGATACCTTCGACCCCAAGCGTTACGTCCCCTTCGAAGTGGGTGTTCCGCTGGAGAAGATTATCAGCACTTTCCCTGCCATCGACACCAACGTGGACGGCATAAAGATCACAGAGGGCTTGGAAAATATTGCCAAGGTGATGGATCGAGGCACCCTCATACGTTCGCACAAAGTAGCCGATCTAGGCCACATCCTGCACAGTCGACACCAGTACCATTGGCACACCGGGTACGAACCTCCATTAACGGTGGCGGCGCCACATCTGGGTTCATGGATAGCCAAGAGTCTGGGGCCACGCAATCCCGCCGTGCCTCCTTTCATCGACGTTGGACAAGTAATGAACGCCGGTGGTGAAACCGAAGCCCTCAAGGCCTTTCACTCCGCCGGTTTCCTTGGTAGCGAGCATGGCCCCTTCATGATCCCCAATCCCGATCTCGCAGCAAAGGCAGTCCAGCCTCCAGCGGGAATGGACGTCACACGCTTCAGTAATCGATACAAGGCATTTGCAAAACTGGCCGAAACCTCTCCCATCGCCCGACACGGCTCTTCTTTCCAACGGGATTCCCTGCTTCGCTCGATGGACAACGCTTACCGAATTCTCGGCGACAAGAAAGCCGCTCAAGCTTTCGATATTTCGCTAGAGGACAAAGATAGTTTCGCGAAATACGACACCGGCCAGTTCGGGCGCGGATGTCTCTTGGCTCGCCGCTTGGTCGAAGCAGGGGCTCGCTTCACCGAGGTCACCACCGGCTACTATCCCTTCAAGAAATGGGACACACACGAGAACGGGCATACCACGTTGCGCCAAATGAAAAAGGAAATCGATCGGCCCATTGCCCAATTGATCCTCGACCT
>CAWVZQ010000702.1:0-1966 GCA_963934405.1 uncultured Opitutales bacterium
ATGGTGAGAGGCATCGTGGTGACCGATCTCGAGATCCGGAACACCTTGGTTGTTATGCTCCCCGATACCGAAGACGATTACGCGCGTGCTGTCGGTCTGAAGAGCCAGGCGGATGAGTCCGTACCAACGGTTCTGCGAATCAACCCAGTTTTCAGTTTTGTCCGAAAATTTTGTGGCGGGCTCCTGCACCTTGGGCTTGGGCTTGGCAATCCAGGCTTCCTCCTGCTTAAGGAGTACTTCCGCTTCTCGTATGGAAGTCTCCATTAGCTCCATGCGCTCACGGTCCGAGGCACCGAGCTGGGAGTGCAAGGACTTGAGTTGCCCGCGCATGTCGTCGAGGATGCTGTGGCCGTGGGCGAGGCGTTTGGTTTCGCGCGCAATTTCCTCCGGGGTGCCGTCAATGAATAGGCGTTTGTAAATGCTGGCGCGGTTTCCGTCTTTGGGCACGGGTACGCCCTTGCGGTTCCAGGAAAGGGAGGCTGCGCCCCCCATGGAGTTGAGGGTGAGGCTTCTCACCCGGGTCTCGTCCCCGACTTGTTCGGCGGCGACTTGGTCTAGAGATACGGTGTTGCGAATATCGTCTCCCCGGGCCACGCCTTCAGGCCCAACGCCGGTAAAAGTGGCAGCTGAGGTTGTATGGGAGTTTGGGTAACCAAGGTGAGATAGGCCGGAAAAAAGGGTATAGCGTTCGCGATGGGCTTCCAATGTCTTCAGGTAGCGCGTGGCGGAGAAGTCCTTGCCCGCCTTCTCCGGAACGAGGTAGGGGTGGTAGGTGCCGAGTCCGCGGTGTAGGAGAACCATTCGAGAGGGGTACTTGGCCTTGGCTTCGGCCCGTAGACCGACGGGCATCATGGCGTCGAGCGTGGGCAAGGCCAGCGTGGCGGCTCCGGCTTTGAGGAAAGTTCTACGTGGCAAGGGTTTTTTCATGAGCTTACTTTGTTCGGAAGATTCGGCTTTGAATGACCTCGTGTACCAATGTACGAAAACCGTACCCCTTGGACTTGGTAGTGTCTACGATTTTCTCGATTTCTCGTCGGTCGGCGAAGGTGAGGTCGGCGCCTGTGCCGTAAACGAGGAGTTTGCGGGCGAGGTTGCGGGCGATTTGGTCGGGATCCTTGAGTAGGATGCGTTTGTACTCGTCGACGTCTTGAAAGGTTTGTCCGTCGGCGGTTTCGCCATGCGCCTCGACGGCACGGGCGAGGTAAACATGATAATTATCCTTGGGGTGGTTGGCCAACTTCACCCGATCGATGCCTTCGCCGCCCTTGGATACCCGATAGCGTTCGCGCCACCCCCCGAGCACGTCGAAGTTTTCCAAGGCGAAACCCGGTGGGTCGATTTTGACGTGGCAGGAAGCGCAGACGGCCTGAGTCTTATGTGCCTTCATTTGTTCCCGCAGGGTGACGGCTCCGCGGATGTCGGGCTCAATGGCTTCGACGTCGGGGGGTGGGGGAGAAGGTGGCATGCCTAGCAGACGGTCGAGCACGAATGCACCCCGCATAATGGGGGAGGTATAGGTGGCGTTGGTGGTGAGTTTAAGGATGCTGGCCTGGGTGAGAAGGCCGCCCCTGTGGGAGTTGGTCGGCAACTTCACCTTGCGCATGTTCATGCCCTCGATGCTTGGTATACCATAGTGGAATGCGAGTCGGCCGTTTAGATAGGTCCAGTCCGAATGAATGAACTCGGTGACGGGCCGGTTGTTATTCAGGATCTCCACGAAGAACCGTCGGGTCTCTTCGGGCATCGACCAGGCAAGAGCTTCGTCGTATTCGCCGTAGAGCTTGTCGGGCTTCATCTCGTGAATTTCGCTCAAGTCCAGCCATTGATCCGTGAAATCGTGAACGAAGCGCCGGGCCCGCCAGTCCTTCAACATCCGTTCAGTCTGACTGTGCAAAGTCTTGTCGTCCTTGAGTGCGCCTTTCTGTGCGAGATCTAGTAGCTCGGCGTCGGGCATGGAGTTCCACAG
>CAWVZQ010000703.1:0-1966 GCA_963934405.1 uncultured Opitutales bacterium
TCTGCCCGAAAGGGGGAAGTATCGGTCTCATCCCCCACCCCGCTTGGCAGGTCCACGGACGCGCGAAGGCCGAGGACTGCACAATCGTTCAAAAGGCCGAGGAGACATGAGATCGGTTCCCGAACGGGCGGGCGGAACTGCATGCCAAGGAACCCGTCCAAGCAGGCATGGAAGTCATCTCCATGAACAGATTGCTCAAGGGTCGCCTCAATATTTTCGGGAGAAGCGAGGGTGGAGAGTGGTTCAAGTTCTTCCACTCGCTTGGCCGCCAATTCCAGCAACTCTTCCCGAGCGCGTTGAACGTTTGGCTTACAAGTCTCCCAAGGTTCGACGGGCCAAAGAGAAGCCCGGGCCGTGGGAATGCTTCTCAACAGGCGTTTTGCGGCAACCAAGGCATCACCCCCATTATGCCCCTTACCCACCAGAAAGAGGAAGCGCGGGCGATGAGTGATGGTGCGCAATTCGCGCATGTCGCGAAGGAGGCAGTCGGCCAAACCTTCGCCTGCCGCTTTCATGGCCTGCCACTCCGCCTCGGCGTCGTCGACCAACAAGCTTTGCTCGAAGGCCAGGGCCTCGGAGCAAGTGAGGAGGGGATGGGCAACGAGGGCTTCGCTCACGAGACGATGACCACGACCGCCATGGCCATGGTGGAAAGATGGGAAAGGCTGATCAGGATTTCGCTTCCGCCTCGCTCCGTGAGCAAGGCGGCGCCTTTTTCACTAAGACGTACTAAAGGTTCGCCGGCCGGGCCATTCTCAATTCCGGCGTCCTGCCAGCCGAACTCGGCCCCGATGCCGGTGC
Organism: uncultured Opitutales bacterium; assembly: GCA_963934405.1. Lineage (GTDB taxonomy): Bacteria > Verrucomicrobiota > Verrucomicrobiia > Opitutales > Seribacteraceae. The sequence goes on from CAWVZQ010000703.1 coordinate 802, forward strand.
GAAACGCCTTGGAAATGGCCTCCTTGGCCGCAAAGCGAGCAGCGAAGTGGGGTGCGGGATCGGCCATGCCTTCACAATACTCGCGTTCGATAGAGGTAAAGACCTTTTCAATAAAACGCTCGGCATGGCTTTCGATTGAGGAACGGATCCGATCGACCTCGATCAAGTCGGTTCCGACGCCAAGGACGTTCGTTCCCTCCGGAAGCTCCGGCATCATGACTCGGGATTCAGGAGAGAGCGCATGGTGGCAACGGCTTCCTCGATGCCCGTGAACAGGGCCCTGCTGATGATGCTGTGACCAATGTTGAATTCAAAAACCGAGGACAAGGTTCGGGCCTCCGCCACGTTTACGTAGTTGATGCCGTGACCGGCGTTTACGCGCAGGCCAAGGCTGACGCCGAGATCCATGCCTGAGCGCAAGACGTTCAGCTCGCGTTGACGAGCTTCCTCGTCGAACCAAGCTCGAGCAAAACTTCCGGTATGCAATTCCACCCATGGGGCTCCGACCTCGGCGGAGGCCTCCAGTTGGGCGGTTTCGGGATCGATGAAAAGGCTTACGGGGATGCCCGCCGACACCAAAGTCGTGGTGACTTCCTTCGCCTTTGAGAGGTTGCCCGCGACGTCTAGCCCCCCCTCAGTGGTAACTTCCCGCCGATTCTCCGGAACGAGACAAACGCTGTCCGGCTTTATGGACAGGGCGTAATCGATCATCGCATCGGACCAAGACATCTCGAGATTCAGTCGCGTCTTCTTCTTCTCCAAGTAGCGTTCGACGTCGTCCGTCTGCACATGCCGACGATCCTCGCGAACATGCATGGTGATGCCGTCTGCGCCGGCTTCTTCGGAGAGCCAAGCAATTTCGGCCGGATCGGGTTCGACGTATCCTCCGTGGGCATTCGGCTCATCCCGATACCGGGCCTGCCGCACGGTTGCGGCATGGTCTACGTTCACTCCCAAAAGAATCATGGTCAAAAAATAACGATGTGCTTCTATAGGCAATTCAGTCGAAACTCAATAGGGTTTGCGGAGGATTTTCCGGCGAGTCTTCCGGTCCTCCCAAAATCTTTCGCAGGAAACGGGGCCGGTGATCGGGAGTCGGACCGAGCTCGCGCAAAGCCCGCAAGTGCTTGGGCGCCCCATAACCCTTGTTGGAGGCAAAGTCGTA
>CAWVZQ010000704.1:0-1961 GCA_963934405.1 uncultured Opitutales bacterium
TGTAAAGAATCCGATGGCGAACTCGGACTCCGGGCTTACTCGTCGCGCCTGCTTGGAGCGGACGAATCTCTCGTCCTTGCCGGTGGTGGCAATACTTCTGTCAAGTTGAGCGAGCCAAATGTCCTCGGAGAGGATGTCGAGCTTCTCTACGTTAAAGGGAGCGGTTGGGATCTTTCAGAGATCGAACCTCCGGGTTTTGCCGGAGTCCGAATGGATCACTGCCTGAGATTACTGGAATTGCCCGAGCTGACAGATGCCGTGATGGTCAACGAGCTCAAAACCCATTGTACTCTCGCCTCCGCTCCCACGCCCTCGGTGGAAACTCTTCTTCACGCATGCCTTCCCTTTACCTACGTCGATCACACGCATGCAGATGCGGTTGTTACCTTGACAAACCTCGCCGATGGCGAAGCCCGCGTCCGCGACGTCTATGCCGATCGCGTTATCTATGTTCCCTATGTAATGCCCGGTTACGATTTGGCGAAGTATTGCGCCGATCTCTGGGCGCGTGAAGGTCGAGACGATATCGAAGGCATCGTGCTACTCAAGCACGGCATGTTTTCATTTGGACAGAATGCCCGTGAGTCGTACGAAAGGATGATCTCTCTTGTCAACCAAGCGGAAGATTATCTTCGAGCTCAGGGCGTTTGGGAACTTTCGCTTCCCTCTGAGGAACCGCCATCCCATTTGGATGCTCCGGCACTAGCCGCTTTGCGTCAGTCTCTTTCAACGGTTGCGGGTTTTCCCATGCTGCTACGGGCCAATCGCTCTCCTAGGGCTTTGTCTTTTGCCCGCAACAAGCAGTGGACGGAGGCTCACAAGCGAGGGACCGCTACCCCCGACCACGTTATCCGTGTGAAACGATCACCATTGGTCGGGCGTGATGTTGCAGCCTACGCGGAGTCGTATGGCGAATCCTTTAGCCGCAACGCCGCCAAGGTTGCCGGCGGGGAACGCCTCTCCATGCTTGATCCCGCCCCTCGTCTCGTTCTCGATCCTGAGCTCGGTCTCCTGTCCGCCGGGCGTCGACCGAGCGACTGCGCCGTAGCCGAAGCCATCGCTCTTCATACTTTCGACATAGTTGAACGAACGGAAGCTCTCGGTGGTTACGAACCCGTGGGCGAACTGGACCTTTTCCGCATGGAATACTGGGAACTTGAGCAGGCCAAACTAAACAAGCTTGGTGCACCTCCTGTTTTCGCCGGGGAGGTCGCTCTCGTTACCGGTTCCGCATCGGGCATCGGTCAAGCCTGCGTGAACTCTCTTCGATCTCGTGGATGTGCAGTGGTCGGTATCGACCTCGATTCCGCCGAGCCTGCGATCGACTATCTCCCTATCGTCGGCGACCTTGTCGATTCCGAATTCGTAGAGAACTCAATCGCCAAATCGGTGGAGGCTTTTGGCGGTCTTGACATATTGGTCCTGAATGCCGGTCTTTTTCCGCCAACTCAACGACTTGAGGAACTGGATGACGAAACTTGGAGCAAGACCATGGCGCTGAATTTGGATGCCAACCAACGCCTGCTGCGTCTCTGTCATCCGTTTCTGAAATTATCTCCGATCGGAGGTCGCGTTCTGGTAGTGGGATCAAAAAACGTGCCGGCTCCCGGTCCGGGCGCTGCTGCATATTCCGCCTCCAAAGCGGCCATGACTCAAGTTGCTCGCGTTGCCGCCCTCGAATGGGCCGCAGACGGCATTCGTGTAAACGTTCTGCACCCCAACTCCGTTTTCGATACGAACCTATGGACTTCAGAAATACTCGAGAAACGCGCCCAAGCCTATGGGATGACTGTCGAGGAATACAAACGGCGCAACTTACTCAAGACAGAGGTGTCCTCGCACGACGTCGCTGAAGCCGCCTGCGAACTTTGTGGTCCCCGCTTTTCCAAAACCACGGGTGCCCAAGTTCCCATTGATGGCGGTGAGGAGCGAGTCGTTTGAAATCAGTACGAAATTTCAAT
>CAWVZQ010000705.1:0-1960 GCA_963934405.1 uncultured Opitutales bacterium
TGTAATAACCAAAGAAGACATCAAAACCATGCTTCTCGGGTACGCCTGTCGTACCGACGTCCCCAAGTCCCCACTTGCCGAATCCACCGGTTGCATAGCCCGCGTCCTTGAGCATGCTGCCGATGGTCACTTCATCCGCACGCAGACAACCGGGCCCGCGAACGGTCGTATGACCGGCATGCTGGCCAGTTATGAGCGTACTACGCGTGGGAGCGCAGACGTTGGCACCAGCCAGAAACTGAGTGAAGCGAATCCCTTCAGATGCGACCTTGTCGATATTCGGCGTCTCCAATATGGGGTGCCCCATGACCGATGATTCGAAATACCCCCACTCATCCAGCATGAAGTAAATAATGTTTGGCTTATTATCTTTGGCGGTGGGAAGAGGATTATTGGCACTCTTGGGAAGAGCATTCAAATTCAACCTCAAGCCATGCTTTTCCAACAAAGGCTTTAACGCCTTGGCCCAGGCAAGATATCCCTGCTCATTGTGGTGCAATAAGTCACTTTTGTAGAGAGCCTTGTTCTGTTGACCTTTTTCAGTCGAGAAAAAGCGGTTGAGATCAAGGTGAGATACGCGTTTACCATCTGCAAGTTGTGGCAACATGGCATTGACCGCCTTGACTCTCTCATACGCTGGTCCCTCCTTTCTTGGAAAGATAGAGAAGATCACGATTTTCGATTCCGGCAGGCGAGCTCGCGCTTCGACCACGATGGCTTTGATACCTGCAAAGATATCCTCAGGTTGGTCCGGAGGATATGCTTTTTTGTCCTCATGCAGGTTGTTGGTACCAATCATCAGAGTCACAAGCTTGGGGGAAATTCCATCAAGCGCTCCATTCCGAATGCGCCAGAGAACATTTTGAGTGCGATCACCGGGAAAGCCAAGGTTCAGCAGATTACTCCCTTCAAATGCGCCCGGATATTTACCCCACGAATGAGTAATGGAGTCACCGATCATTACAAAATCGATCTTGGCGTTTGTTGCCTCCTTGAGTTTCTCTTGGTGTAGCCTCGGCATGAACTTTTTCAGGCGCGATGGTGCGGGAATCACCGTTGAGGGTTGGGCTTCGTTGTCGAGATTCTTGCCCATGTCCGGAACATTCCATTTGATAGGTAGTTTGGCATCAAGGTATGCGAGTTTGGAGAAGCTCCGTTCCGACTTCTTATTGAAGAACTTCCAATCCGCGAAGTCGAGTAAAGCCTGCCAATCTTCTTCATTCTGGGCATGCTTTCCGTCACGCCAATGGATACCCTGTTGTTTTTCCGCCCCAAGCCATTTAAAAACCTTGTCGGCAGCACGATAGGTCAACTCGGTGCCATAGGGGTTTGCCCAGTAGTCCTGCCGGGCATGAGCATTGATTAGAGCTCGCGGTGCAATCAAGGCCTTTGCCGTGTGTGAGTCGAATGGAAGTCGGTCTTCCTTACCGCCAAAATCAAAGAAACGACTGACCCACCAATGTGGGAATGTCTTCTTGTGTAAGATTAGACGTTGGGGCTTTTGCCCCGCTTCGAAATAGCGAAGGCTACCCGTTCCTCCAGTACCTGATGAATTGGGTGCAGTGATGGCAATACGCTCATCATATATACCGGCGCACAAGGCAGTTTTTCCACCTCTAGAGTGACCCGTTGCGACTATCTTCTTCATGTCGACAAGTCCAAGTCTATCCAGAGCGTCAGCAACAAGCCCATGTGCCCAGGCCCATGCTGCAATCGTGCCCCAATCGTATTCGGGATAGAGCGGGAACACTCCGGTGTCGCGGTTATCGCGCCCATCAAAGGCAACTTCGTTTCGGTTGAACTTACAGAGTAAGTACCCCCTCGAAACAGCCTGCATTGCCGCCACCTTGTCGTGCTCGGCTGTTAGGCGAGCCTTGTCCTCACCCTCAAAAAAAGTGTAGCAGTTTTTGACAATGAGAGGAACTCGTTTGCCTTCTGCCGGCCGGATCAGCTCGAAATG
>CAWVZQ010000706.1:0-1960 GCA_963934405.1 uncultured Opitutales bacterium
CTCACGTCCGAAAAGAAATACAAGGACTTCATTCTGCAAGTGGAGTACAAATATCCCAAAGGCGGCAACAGCGGCGTCTATTTCCGCATCGGCGACCCAAAGGATCCCGTAAAAACGGGTATCGAGTGCCAGATACTCGACTCCACCGGAAAACCCGACGACAAGATGGGGCACCACGACCACGGCGGCATCATACGCACGGTGGGACCGACCAAAAACATGTCGAAGAAGCCCGGCGAATGGAACAAGATGATAGTGACCTGCAAGGGATACCACCTTCAAGTCGAACTGAACGGTGAAAAGATCATCAACCATCAGCTCGATAAAAAAGGCGAAGGAAAACAATCCGGTGTCAGCGATCGCCCTTTGGAAGGCTACATATCCCTTCAGGATCACGGAGAACCCAACAACCTCCACTTTCGCAACATCCGCATCAAGGAACTTTAAGCCCGAGACGCGAAACCATGTGCCTCCCGAAGGCCACACTTGCTGCGTTCGTACTCGGTTCGAGCATCCTGCCCGCCGCGCCACCTGAGGATTCGCCTCGCGTTACGCCGATCGTCCGCACAGTAAGCAAGACGGAATCCGCAGTCGCGGCCGTCTTCAGCCAAGGCGAGGATCGGCTCTCGATGGGCAGCGGCAGTTTGATTCACAAGGATGGGTATGTCCTCACCAACGACCACGTCGTAGCCGGATTGCCCGGAATAGTATTGCTTAGGGACCACGAACCGCTGAACTACGAAATCGTCGGGCGCATGCCGGAGAAAGACTTGTGCCTATTACGAGTTCGCTCGCCCAAGCCCTTCGCGTCGATAGCTCTCGGACGCAGTCACGATCTCATGACGGGGGAACCTATCCTCTGCGCGGGCAATCCGGGTGGGCGCGGCATCGTCTATTCCTCGGGGATCGTCAGTTCTCCCAACTTCATCCTGACCGCTCCCAACGCCCTCGTCATGCGCTACTTCAGCGCAGATGTCCGCGATCGCTATGTCCAGTTCGACGCCGCAAGCAACCAAGGCAACTCCGGCGGCCCCTTAATCAATGCCCTCGGCGAGCAAGTCGCCGTCGTTTCAAATAAAAGCCAAGACGAAGAGAACATAAACTTTGCGATCCCAATCGACCGCGTTCGCGAAAACTTCGACGAGCTCTTCGCACCGGAAGTACGCAAAGGCTTCTTCACGGGTCTGATTCTCGCCCCACTCACCACAAAGGCGGAGGTTGCCCAAGTGAAGAAAGGTTCACCCGCCGCCAAACTGGACCTACGTCCCGGCGACCTGATCCTTCGAGTGGACGGCAAGCCAATCAACCAGCAACTAGATTGGCTCGCCACCCTTCTCGGACATAAGGCGGGAGATGAATTGAAGCTCACCGTCTCCCGAGAAATGAAGAACCGTCAAGTCATCCTCAAGCTTGGCACCTATCCTTCTCCACCCACAGCAAAGGTGAAGAACCCTAAGCCCGGTCTCCTTTTTCAAGTTTGTCACGGTCGTTTCGACAGCGCCCCCGACCTAAGCGAGCAGACCGTGGTAAAGAAAGGTGCGGCCTATGCACTCGACGTTATCGCCATGGGATCACCTAAAACAGATGACTTCGCCATCCAACTGGAAGGCTTCCTGAAGATTCCAGCCGATGGTGTATACCGCCTCATCCTCAACTCGGACGATGGCAGCGTGCTCCGCATCGGCAACCAAGTGGTAATCGACAACGACGGACCTCATCCCGCCCAAGACGTGGGTCGTCTCTTTCGCTTCAGTAAAGGCTACCTGCCCATCCGCATCAACTACTTCGAAGCCACAGGGGATGCCGAACTGAGTTTTTTCATAGAAAATGGAAGCGGGAAACGCTCTCCCGCCGCCCCCTTGTTTTTTCACTCGGACTAACGGCTATCGAGTGAAGTAGCCAACTAACGACCAGCCACCGAAGAAGAAGAGGATCAGCACAAGGAGACCGAGCACCTCCT
>CAWVZQ010000707.1:0-1954 GCA_963934405.1 uncultured Opitutales bacterium
CGTCATCAATTGAATCCAATTCCTTTTGGAGAACGTTTATCTCACCCCGACAGGCTTCAATATCGGCCTTTTTGTCGATATCCGTTGATTGTGTAGCCTCAAGCTCTTTCGCTTTGCGCCTTAATTTGTGCAAGTTTACAATTACTTGGGCTCTTTTATTCTTAATGTCCATTACGGTTATAAAGGTTTATCGAACATCGAAATCGATTATGCTTCAACCCCAATATGTCAAATCACAATTCATTATATTTGTCGGATCTTCCCTTGGCTTTTTCCACCGGATAGCGATCTTTGTTTCTCTGCATCTTTTCGTTAATCGCAACTACAGGGTCGATGCATGCAACATCGGCAAATCTTAGGGCATAAATCAATACATCGGCCAACTCGTCAGCGATCGCAGCTTTCTTTTCCGGATTCTCGCAAAACTGGCGGGATTTCTCGCTCTCACACCAAAGAAAATGCTCCATGAGTTCTCCAGCTTCTGCGGCAAGAGCCATCGAAAGATTTTTGGGAGCATGAAATTGTTCCCAGTCTCGATCTTGGGCAAAAGAACGTATCGTAAGGATGAGTTCCTGTATCGTTGCCTTGTCGGATGCCATAACAGTCCATCATTCATGACGATGACAAACAGTAAAAGTCAAGGGTGTTGCGAGTCGTAATTGCAGCCAGCGCTGCCTCCTCCACCTCAAAAGCCTTCGCCAAATATTCACCGATATAGGGAAGGAAGGAAGGCTCGTTCGATTTTCCGCGAAAGGGGACGGGGGCAAGATAAGGGCTATCCGTTTCCAACATAAGTTTTTCCAAACCCTGCAAGAGAGCAGCTTCACGGACATTCTCTGCATTTCCAAAAGTAACTATACCGGTAAAAGAGCCACGACCACCTCGTTCCATTAACTGCCTCATTTCATTCGGCCCATCGGCAAAACAGTGAAAAACAACTTTGCTCCACTCAACGCCGGAGTCATCGATTTCCGCAACGCAATCAGCAAAAGCGCCCCGGCAATGGACGACCACGGGCAAACCCAATTCCTTGGCCAAGGCCAATTGGTATCGAAAGGCCGCCCGTTGGTTAACTTTCAGGGATGCCGCCTTTGCCTCCTCTTTGGGAAGGCGAAAGTAATCCAGCCCGATTTCTCCTATGGCAACCGGCTTTGGCTCTAAGGCAAAAAAAGCTTGTAAGCTCACAGTATGGTGTTCCCATGAGCTATCGACATGGTTCGGATGCAAACCAACGGTATAATGGATTTCGCTTGGAAATTGCGTGGCCAGATCATGGTTGACCGTCCAATCTTCGGGGTCGGTTCCAATCGCGACCAAATGCGAAACACCCGCGTCACGACTACGTTCGAGGATTTCGGGAAGAGTTCCTTTATTGAGAAACCCTTCCAAATGGCAATGGCTATCGATCCAGTTCATATTCAACTAATGAAGGAAAAACGTTGCCTCCGCCTCAACGTAAACCGAAATCGACTTTTACTTTTAGAAATACTAAGTAAAATAACAATCTTCGGATAACAGAAAAAATGGAAAACGTCATCATCTTGGGAACGGGTTGCGCAGGATTCACTGCGGGCATTTACACAGCGAGGGCTAATCTTCAGCCCCTGATACTCGAGGGCGACCTGCCTGGCGGGCAATTAACTACAACCTCGGAGGTGGAAAACTTTCCCGGATTTCCCGAAGGCATCGACGGTTTCATGCTCATGGACAATCTTCGCAAGCAAGCCGCTCGTTTCGGCTCTCGCTTTGAGAGCGCATTAGTCGATCGCGTCGATTTTTCCGAGGGACGCAAAATTCTTTATGCCGGAGAAAAAAGCTTCGAGGCCCGCACCGTCATCATTGCCACCGGAGCAGCTCCTCGCCTTCTGGGCATACCGGGCGAGAAAGAAATGTATGGCGGTAAAGGAGTCACCACTTGCGCCACTTGCGATGGCGCATTCTACAGAGACATGGA
>CAWVZQ010000708.1:0-1952 GCA_963934405.1 uncultured Opitutales bacterium
ACCTCATGTCGTATCGGCAGAGGAAAAGAGGAATTTCATCAATAAGGTGCGCCCTATTTTTGCTAAATATTGCTATGATTGCCATGGAGAAGGAGCAAGCAAAGGTGACTTTGTTTTGGATGATATTTTAAAACATGACGGTGTGCTCGAAGGTGAGAGCTTCTGGAAGAAGGTGTTGCAAAACCTCTACAAGCACAGCATGCCTCCTTCCCGAAAGCCAAAGCCTTCGGTTGCCGAGCGGGAGGCTGTTCTAGGTGCGATTGAGCGGACCGTCTTTGGTCTCGACCCGAGCAATCCCGATCCTGGTCGTGTGACTATTCGAAGGCTAAATCGGGTCGAGTACGATAACGTTATTCGCGACTTGACGGGTGTTGACTTCAAACCAGCCAAGGATTTTCCGCCTGACGATACTGGGCACGGGTTCGATACCGTGGGTGACGCTCTTTCGCTATCACCGCTCTTGCTCGAAAAATACATGTCGGCGGCGGATGCCGTGCTGGATGAGGTTCTTGGTGAGTTTCCCCCTCCAAAAAAAATTCAACGGATCGGACCCTCGAAGATGAGGGGTGCTGGCTATGCGAGAGATGCTCGAGTACTTACCACTACGGGTGAGGTAGAGGTTCGCGTTTCGCTTCCAAGACCCGGGGAGTATCGATTTCGCGCGCTGGCTTGGGCCTCTCGGGCGGGAGGCGAGTTGGCGAAGATGAAATTCCGACTAAACGACCGTGACCTGAAAACCTTTGAAGTGACGCACGAATCACCGGATGCCGGTTCTTACGAAGTGAGCACCAAGGTGGCGAGAGCGGGGAACGCCCATTTTCGGGTTTCTTTCCTGAATGATTTTTATGATCCAAGGAATCGCAACCCCAAGCGACGTGACCGTAATCTTTACTTGCACTGGTTGGAAGTAGAGGCTCCAAGTGGCGAACCATCTTCCGCGCTTCAAGCCTCTCGACTAAAAGTTTTGGGAACTCGGCCGGAAGGTTCCGGCAACCGAGCATACGCGGAGTTTGTCTTGCGCCGATTTGTCCCTCGAGCCTATCGCCGGCCGGTTGCTGAACAGGAAATCTCACGTCTGTTGAAATTATACGATGTAGTTGGCGGCAGGGACGTCCCTTTTTTGGAAGCGATTCGCCTGCCTCTCAAAGCTGTCTTGGTTTCGCCCCGTTTTCTTTTTCGGGCCGAGTCTCAACCTAGCCCTAACGATCCGAAAGCAGTTCACGATCTGGATGAGTTCTCGCTGGCTTCACGATTGTCTTTTTTCCTCTGGAGCACCATGCCTGACGATCAGCTTCTCGCTCTTGCCGCGAAGAAACAATTGCGGTCAAATTTGGCGATCGAGGTTCGTCGGATGTTGGCGGACAATAGGAGTCGAGCTTTTTCAAAAAACTTTGCTGGGCAGTGGTTGCAGTTACGTGACCTCGAACTTGCCCAACCTGATAAAAAACGCTTTCCCGGTTTCGACGACAAACTACGCCAATCCATGCGGGATGAAACGGAGGCCTTCTTTAGCTACTTGCTGATGAAGAATCGACCTGTGACTGAATTTCTCGATGCCGACTACACGTTTATCAATTCCTCGCTGGCTCGCCATTACGGGCTTCGGGGCAAGTTTGCCGACGATCTAAAATATGTTTCCTTGAAAGGTACAAGTTTACCTCGGGGCGGGATTCTTACTCATGCATCCCTCCTCACCATCACTTCCAATCCCACTCGGACTTCTCCTGTCAAGCGCGGCAAGTGGGTGCTCGACAATATTCTCGGCACACCAGTGAAGGATCCTCCCCCGGATATACCCGATCTAGATGTTGCCGCATCTGATTCCAAGGGAAAAACTTTGCGCGAGCAGTTGTCAATCCATACCGAAAAACCTCTTTGCGCCTCATGCCATGTGTCTATGGATGCAATTGGATTTTCCTTGGAGAACTACGATGCGATAGGGCGTTGGCGTT
>CAWVZQ010000709.1:0-1950 GCA_963934405.1 uncultured Opitutales bacterium
CTTAAGAAGTTCTAATGTGATTTCGGTTTGGACAAACAGTATTACTAATGACATCTTGATCTTTCGCAAGTCCTTTGCCATTGTCTTTTTAACGATGTATTCATGTTCCCGTTCTTAACATCTCGGCTTATTCCGTTTTCCTTCAGCCTTTCCTTGCTTTTCTTTCCTGCGTGTGGGGATGAGGATAGAATCGCAACCGTATCATCCGTTGGCTTTGACGAGATTCGTGCCGAAGTCTTGTCCACAGATCGAAATGCCAGTCGTATTACTGCTATTCCGCAAACGATTGGTCGACAAGTGCTTGGCTTTCTCGAACTCGATCTCGGGAAATCCATTGAATTTCAGGTGGAACCCGGTGATTTCGGGTACCTGTCTCCCGGCAAGGTATTTCGGGCAAAGGTTGAGAAAGTTACGGGATCTGATCCGCGGATCTTGAGCTTGTCGAGCATTTGGCCAGATGATCCTTCTTATCGCATTCGCTTCGAAAACGTAAACCGTATGCTTAGGAGGGATACGTTGAGTCGTGGCGACGACCCTATCCGCACCATGGGTGAATATCTTCCCCCGTTTGCTCTCTTCGATCAAGACGGCGACTTGCTCACGACCGACTTTTTCGACGGCAAGAGCACAGTCTTGAACTTTATTTTCACTCGTTGCTCGATGGCAGAGATGTGTCCTGCGGCTACCAATCGTATGAGACGATTGCAAAACCTCGTTTTCGCCAATAACCTTCCCAATGTTCAGTTTCTTTCCATTACGCTCGATCCGGAATATGACGTTCCCGGCGTGCTCAAGACTTATGCCCTTGCTTACGGAATCGACGAATCGAACTTTCGCTTTGCCACTGCACCTAAGTTCGTGATCGACGATCTTGTCCGACAGTTCGGTATCAGTCGCAAAAAGGATGATCCCACGACTCTCGATCACACCATGCGCACACTCGTCGTGAATAGTCGCCGACAAGTCGTCTATCAAGTGCCTGGAAAAGGTTGGGCGGAGGATGACTTTTTAGCCCGACTGAAAGGGGGTTCGAGCAATGAAAAGTAGTACCACCGATTCGTCTACGAAAACTTCCGCCAAGGTTACGGGTATTCGCCTTGCGGTTTGTACACTCCCTTTCTTTGCCGCCTATTTGGCGATAAGGGCGATTCCGGTGGAACCCTGTGACTTTTTGCACGCCCAGACCTACAACTCAGAGGGCACCCTTGATTACTGCGGTCCCGGTGATTCCGGTTTCGTGGATCTCACTCGGCGCTCTTGGCCCCTGAGCCTCAAGTTGGAAGCCCTCGACGAGCTTCGCATTGGAGAAGCATGCCGCTTTCGCGCCGAAATTCATCAATTCGATGGTTCGCCCCTCGGCTTTGATGACGTCGCTTTGAGTCATACCCAAAAAATACACCTTCTTGCCATCGATCCCGCCCTTGGGGACTACATGCACCTGCATCCTGTTCCCGATCTACAATTTCCAGGTGTCTGGACTTTTTCACTCACCCCTTCCTCAGCGGGTGCATATCGCGTGTTTTTCGATTTCATTCCCGTCAGAAGCCCGCGACGGGTTCTGCTCTCCGCCGGGTTCGAAGTCGCGGGTCAACCGGGTTCACTCGCCGGGGGCGAAAGTCTGAAGGTCGAACGAGCGGGATATTCCTTTTCCTTAACTCCTGAATCTTCCGGTCTTTCCGCGGGTAAGGACGCTTACCTTCGTTTCGAAGCGCGTGATGCCAAAGGAAACCCGGTTGTGCTGCAACCGGTCATGGGAGCGTTTGCTCACCTTGTCGCCTTTGACGATGAATGCCGAGGTTTTGCTCATCTCCATCCCAAGGAAAACTTGATCCCCGTCGAGGGGAAGGAAACGCATCGCGGACCCCTTACCTTTGGTTTTCGGCCTCCGAGCACAGGTCACTTCCGGTTATGGGCTCAGGTTCGGATCGACGAACAAGAGATTTTCGTGCC
>CAWVZQ010000710.1:0-1950 GCA_963934405.1 uncultured Opitutales bacterium
GTGGACGACGAGTTGATGATTCGTAAGTCTTTGGAGACGCAACTGCGAAACAAGCGGTACTCTGTGGCTTCGGCTCAGGATTTGGCGGGTGCGAGGAAAATTCTTTCGCGGGATTCTTTTGACTTGGTTTTTCTGGATGTTCGGTTGCCTGACGGAGAGGGGACTGAACTGCTTGAGGAACTGACGGCGAAGGTCGATGGCCCTATGATTGTGATGATGACGGGTTATGGTTCGGTGGAGTCGGCGGTATCCTGTATGCAGGCGGGGGCTTTCGATTATGTCATGAAACCTTTCTCCTTCGACCAGATCGAGGTGGTTGTCGACAAGGCTGCTTCCTTCGATAAAATGAAGCGAGTCACTCGTTATTATGTCGAAGAAATCGAGGCTAAGGCAACCGATATCGTTGGAAAGGCGGAACCCATTCGACTTATGAAGGAAATGGTGCGGAAGGTGGCGGCCACGGAGGCAACTGTCCTTATCTCGGGGGAAAATGGCACGGGCAAGGAACTGGTGGCGAGGGAGCTTTATAACAATAGCTTGTTGGCCGAAAATCCTTACATTAGAGTCAATTGCGCATCTATTTCGGAAACTTTGATGGAAAGCGAGTTTTTTGGTCACGAAAAAGGAGCATATACCGGAGCTACCGAAAGGCGAGAGGGGCGTTTCGAGTTGGCCGATGGCGGCACTCTTCTGCTGGATGAAATCAGCGAAATTGCACCTGCGTTGCAGGCCAAACTTCTCCGTGTTTTGCAGGAGAAAGAATTCGAGCGTGTGGGCGGAAATAAGACTATTCAAGTGAAGGTTCGTGTTCTTGCCACTACGAATCGCAATCTGATGGAAGAAGTGGAGAAAGGAAAGTTTCGTGAGGACTTGTACTACAGGCTGAATGTTTTTCCGATTGTTGTTCCTCCTCTTCGCGATCGTTCCGATGACATCCCCCTGTTGGCGGAAACTTTCCTCAAGAGGCATGCTCGCAAGCATGGTTTGCAAAAGGCGAAGTTTTCGAAACAGGCTTTGAAGTCTATGCGAAACCACATTTGGCCCGGCAATGTCCGCGAACTTGAAAATGCCGTTGAGCGAGCGGTTATTCTTACCGATCAAGGGAAAGCCATCGGTCCTGAATTGCTCGGACTGGGCGGGGTTCCGGTAACCTTCCCATCCTCCCCAGATAAAGCTGTTGCTTACGAAGAATCCGAACCTGCTGAGGAGATCGAAGGGATTCTCACCATGGAGGAAATTGAGCGTGACCATATTCTGCAGGCATTGACAGCGACGGGTGGAAATCGCACTAAGGCTGCGGAATTGCTGGCGATTAATGTTCGAACCCTTCGTAACAAAATCCGTCAGTACAAGATTGATGGGGAGAGTGTTCCCTGAACTAGTCTGGAGTTCAACTGAAGTCATTGCAGAAAAATGCATTAATGGCTTGTGGCAATAGCTACCGCACGACCGCGCACGTACAAATGCCAATACTTTAATCTCTAGACTGGCAGTGTGCGGACTCTTGTTTTCTTCGAACCTACTTTGGGCGGTCAATTTTTAATCCGCTTGATTCCCAGCAATTAGCGTTCCAAAAACAGTGTGCGATGTTCTTCTTTAGGGATACCTTTGCGCAATAACCTGAACAGCGGTCTTCAAGTAACCCAATCTTATGGCAATCAATGCCTTGCGAGGATTGGCCCGAGTTCAGTTGCCGAAGGGGGATGACTCCATAATTTGATTGGGATCGAAAGGTTTGCCATCCTTTATTTCAAAGCCTATTAGCTCACCGGCGGCGAACTCACCTTTTTCCCAAATATTTCCCTCTAAATCCCACTTGGTTATCGCACCGTCCCATTTGCCTTCTTTGAAATTCAGTTCGGCTTCTTTTTTCCCCGAGTCATCAAGGGCGGTTATAGTGCCGGTAAAGAGTTCCTCGGTTTCCCTTATGAATAGAGTTCCATCGCGAGA
>CAWVZQ010000711.1:0-1949 GCA_963934405.1 uncultured Opitutales bacterium
CCTGGCCATTTCACTATCATGGGTTCGCGAATGCCACCCTCGTAGAGCATGCCCTTCGATCCCCGCAGAGGAGCGTTTGAGGTAACGCCACCGTGCCCCCCGTTGTCGGAGAAAAATATAACGATGGTATCGTCGGCAAGTTCGAGTCGGTCCAAGGTTGCGAGCACCGCCCCGACGCTGTCGTCCGTACTCTCGATCATGGCGGCATAGGCGGGGTTCTTGTGTCGTTCGGTCGGTTTTTTGGATTGGTACTTCTTCTTGAGTTCGGGCTTGGCCTGAATCGGGGTATGTACCGCATAATGAGTCAGATAGAGGAAGAAGGGCTTGTCCTTGTTGGTTTCGATGAACTTGCATGCCTCGACACCCAGCCGGTCGGTCAAGTATTCGCCCTTTTCCTTGTTTTCCAGATTAGGATACTTGTACGGACTATGGTAACCGCCTCCGCTGGGACTGCCCCAAGACTTGCCCGCGACGTTTACGTCGAAACCTTGCGTGGTTGGATCATCTCCCAAGTGCCATTTACCCATGGTGGCGGTGACGTACCCGGACGGCTTGAGGGCTTCGGCCATAGTCACGAACTCGTCGGCAAGTTCGGGCATGTTCTTGATGGGAATCAGCTTGCGGTGCTTGGAAGAGCCGCGATCAGAATTCCCCACCGTGTATACACCGTGCCTCGGAGAATACTTGCCGGACATCAGGCAGGCTCGACTTGGAGCGCAGTTAGGGGCGTTGGCATAGGCGTTCATAAAAACCATGCCGTCTTTGGCCAGCTTGTCGATGTGCGGACTCTCGTAATATTTCGACCCCATGTACCCAAGGTCGGTCCAACCGAGATCGTCGATGAAAAAGAACACGACGTTTGGCTTGGACTCACGATTCGCCCCGAAAAGAGATCCGGCGTGCAGGATGGCGAGGGCGACGAGAATAGACCGATGAAAAATCATCTCGCAAGGATGAACCCGAAGTCGCGTCCTCGTCAAGTGGGTAGAGACCCGTTAACCAGCTTAATGCTCAGAGGAGCAGGGTTCGTCTTTTTCGTTGTGACTGCAGACAGGGCAACTCTTGCAAAAGCGGAGATTCAGGAAATGTCCGGAAGCAAGAGAGATGCCTGCGCAGGCGGCAAAAAGATAGTGAGCTAATTCGTTCGTGCCCGCATGGGCATGGGCATGACCGTGGGCATCGGGGCGAAGGAGCAGAAAGGTCAATCCCAACCCGAAAGCAAGAGGCACCCAAATTCGTCGATGCTTCAGGTAACCTCGAAACAAGGTGGGGCCCGCAATTAAAAGGGAAGCGGCAACGACCGTTTCCTCGAAACCTTCCGTCCAAAAGAATGAGCCTGCCAACAAGGGCAGAAACGGAAGGAGAATCGGAAGTGCGATGCAATGAACAGCACAAAGAAAGGACACGAACATGCCCGCGCGATCGAAACGTTCCCAAGATAATGCTTTAATCATAAGACAATCCCTAAAAAAGGGGATTGCCCGCAAAATGCAAGTTCTTTGCGTTAAGAAAACCGAGCAAGCTCAGCGGCGGGCATTTGCCTGCATCGGGGTAACGGGATTCCCCGTGTTGGGAATAACCTGCACGGCGCGATCGTCCCACAACTCGATCATGTCCATGTCCTTGGCGTTGGTGACCTCGAGATCGGGCAAACCGTGCTTCTTCAACCATGCCTTGATCGGCGGTATGGCCACTTCAGGTTCGGCGGCTCTGGCGGTGACGATCTTCACCGTATATCCCATGCCTACCCAAACGTTAAGGCGCTTCACCATGTTCGGCACGGGTTTGCCGATGTGCTCGAAACCTTGCCACGGTTCAGCCATGGCCAATGTGCCGTCTAGGTCGACCCCAATCCATTGTTTTTCCTCTGCTTCTTCGCCAAATGTATTTTCGTCCGTCACGGGAAGACCTTTTGCATAGGGAACTCTGACCTTTGGTGTGGACGAGAT
>CAWVZQ010000712.1:0-1948 GCA_963934405.1 uncultured Opitutales bacterium
CTTGGCTTGGCTTGCCGTGGTGGAATTCCAGCTTACGGCGGATGTCTCTCGCCTGATTCGAAAGTTCGGACCGTGCCCTATGTTGAGAGGTGGCGACAGGAGGTTTGTTCTTCGGGTCGACATAACGCACCCGGTAGAGGGCACTTTGCGTTTTGCGCCCGCCGGTGACGAAATACATGGCTCCGTCCGAACCGAAGCCCAAGTCGGTCACGTTGAGGGGACGCCCCCGCAAAAACACCTCGGGTACCCCGACGTAACCCGCTCCACGGTCGATCATATGGACGGCCAATATTCGGCCGTAGGTCCAGTCGAGGACATAGAGGGCTTCTTGGTAAGCGTGAGGAAAGTTGCTTTTGTATCCGAATTTCACGGAGGTGGGCGATCCTTTGCCGATATTGACGCTGGCTTGAGCATTGTCGGGATGATCGGGATAGTAAGGCGGCCAGCTTCCGGTGACTGCCCGCCAACCGAAGTCGGCACCACTGGTCAAGTGCTTCACTTCGGTCGCCCGGTACCAGGGAGTGCCCATGTCGTTCTCCGCGTCGGCGTCATAGGTGAATGCCTCTCCATGCCGGTTGAAGGCGATGCCATAGGGGTTGCGCAGCCCACCGCAGAATACTTCGATCTCCTTGCCGTCCTTGTCCATGCGTAGGACGTGCCCCTCGTTCGGTCTATAGGGAACGCGTTCGCGCCTGAGTGGCGAGGTGCGGTTGGCAAGGTCTTCCGGAATGCGGACGGAGTCACCTTGTATGGCGTAGATCTTGCCATCGGGGCCCAAGGCCAAGTCGTTGCGCCCATGCCCCACCCCGCCCTCCGATGCGTACAAGGACTTCTTTTCGTCGAATTTTCCGTCCCCGTTCGTGTCCCGCAGGCGATACAGGGCCTTCGAATTGTTGGCGTTGGCGTACAGGGCGTCGTGGGCATAGAGCAAGCCGCGGCATTCCTTCAAGCTGTCCTCGATGGTCTCCGCTTGGGTGATCTTGCTGCGGTCCTTGGAGAAACTGAAACGCAACAGGCCCTTGTCCTCCCGCCCTATCGTTATTCTGCCTTGGGGATCAAAAGCCATACTGACCCAGGAACTTTCTTCCTTGCCAGCCGAGCGCAACAATTCGACCTCGTAGCCGGGCAAAGTCTGGAAAGTGGAGGGGTCGGTCCCTTTTTCCGCATTGGAGGCGCGTTTCCATTGGGTGTAGTCGTCGAGGGAATCCAAGGTCAACCGAGGCAGGTTCCACCATGGCTCGTCAGCTAAGCTTCCCAAGGTAGCCGTGGGTTGGGAGAACCTCGCCTTTCCGATGGCGGACTCCCACTTCTTGTCGGTCACCAAGGACTTGGTTTTGCCTTTTGCATCGACCATGTCCAATTGCAGGGCAACCGCCGGCGCTGATCCCACGGACACCGCATTTATGGTAATCAAGTTCTCCCCCTTCAACAGATACCGGGAGACATCTTCGTCAATTAGCGGTCCGTGGGCGGCTGATTGCCCGACGGGTTGATCGTTCATGCGTATGCGGAGGGAGGCAAAGTCGGCGATGCCTTGTAAGCGGGCCGACACAATCTGGCCTGGCACCTCGAAGGTTTGGGTGAATTCCGCCCATATCTTGCTCTTCCGCTCATCCTTTATCCAAATCCACTCGGGAACGGCCTGGGCAGTGCTAGAGACGACCAAAAGCGAAGCCAAGGACAAGATGCGTGGGAGTTCCATGTACCTTCACTATGGGCTTTGGCATTCGAACTGCAAAGGGAAAGAAGTGTCACTCGCTGCACGAAAACCTCGCATTTACTTCTTCTCGGAAAAGGCATACTGGAGATACTTGAATAAGGTCCAAATCAGCAGACCTAATGAGAACGTACCGAGGCTGTGACAGATCGCTCCTTCGGGAAACCAGAGAACTATATCGGTATACCAATCTTTATTGGTTACAATTCGAGGCCACCAGCAAATAGGATA
>CAWVZQ010000713.1:0-1947 GCA_963934405.1 uncultured Opitutales bacterium
CGCCTTGGCATTGGCGGGGGCGGTCTGCTGGTTCATCTACCCGGTGATGCGCGTGGGGGTGTTTCTGGCAATCGACGAAGCGGGAGACGATGCGAGCATTCTTCTCACGGAAGAGCGGGCAGACGATGCATCGGGCTTGAACGCCATTTCGCACAAGGGGATCGTGCGGCTGACCTCCGATCTTGCCGAAACGGAGAAACTGCTCCGGGAGACCTTGGAGCGAGCTAGGGCCGAGAAGCTCTCCGTGGTTCCGTTCGGGGCTCGGCACTCGATGGGCAAGCAAGCCCTGCGCGAGGGCGCCCTGCACGTCGACACCTCGGGCTTCGACTATTTGGAAATGGATGGCGAACTACTGCGAGCCCAGGCGGGGGCGAGGTGGTCGAAAGTAATAAGTTTTCTGGCCGAGCGCGGGCTTTCGGTAGAGGTGATGCAGAGCAACAACGACTTCTCCATCGGAGGCACCTTGAGCGTGAACGCCCACGGCTGGCAACCGGACCGGCCACCCGTCGCCTCAACGGTGGAAAAGTTTCGGCTCATGCTACCCGACGGGAGCATCCGAGTTTGCTCGCGAACGGAGGAGACCCGGCTTTTTCGGCACGCCTTGGGTGGGTACGGCTTGTTCGGAATTATCCTCGATGCGTGGATTCGGCCGGTGCCGAACGAGATTTTGCGGTCGCAACACATAATGATGAGCGCGGATCAATTCGCGGAAGGATGGCAATCGGAAGCCGTAGACACCAAGGCTCGCCTGGCCTACGGCAGGCTATCGGTGGCGCCTTCGACGTTTTTTCAGGAAGTGATGCTCACCGTGTACGAATCGACGGGAGAAGTTCAACCGACTTGGAAACCGCAGGAGCGCGACGATTGGATGACGAAGGTGGCTCGTGCCACTTTTCGGGCATCGCTAGGTAGCCAAAGAGGAAAAGGGTTTCGGTGGTTTCTCGAAAAGAACATAGGTGGCGAAGCAAGCGGCTCGCATCCGAGGTCGTACCTGCTGAACGAGCCGGCGTGGGTATTTGCCAACGCGGATCCGGAAAAAACCGACTTGTTGATGGAGTTTTTCGTGCCTTGCAAACGGTTTGCCGAGTTTGCGGGAGCGGCCCGAAAAATACTCGAGAGCCAAGCGGACGAGTTGATGAACGTGACCATCCGGCAAGTGAAGAAGGACACCGACACCGCCCTGCCCTATGCAAAGGCGGACGTGTTCGGCTTCGTCATGCTGTTCACGGTGGAACGTTCCGCAAAGGGAGCGGCAAGCCTCGAAGAACGAGCAAGAAGAATGAGCGAGGAAGCCTTGAAGCTAGGGGGGAGTTTATACCTGCCCTATCGCAACTACGCCACACCGGGACAACTGATGCGGGCCTATCCGGAATTCCCCCTCTTCGTGAAGGAAAAACAAGCGATTGACCCGACCTATCTCTTCACCAATGGCTTTTTCGACTATTATGCCCAAGCGCTCGATTACCCCGTTGAATAACCTTACTTTTTATATGAAAACGATTATGGCCAAACTCATCCTCACCTTGCTGTTCGCAAGCCTTGCGGTTTCCTCGAACGCCGCCAAGACGGTCAAGGTATTCCTGCTTGCGGGGCAATCCAACATGGAGGGCCAAGGCGTGGTCGACATGGACCACCCGAAATACTACAACGGAGGTAAGGGGACGCTTCTACGGGTCATGAAGAACTCGACAGACCCGAAGCGCTACGTCCACCTCAAGGACAAGAAGGGGGACTGGGTAGTGCGAGACGACGCCTTTATCCGCTTTTGCAACAAGCAAGGCGTCATGGCGGGCGGTGTGAGCATCGGGTTTACGGGATACGGGAGCGACAAGAGTCGACACCACATCGGGCCCGAGCTACAGATCGGCCACGTATTGGGCGACCACTACAAGGAGCCGGTGCTGTTGATCAAGACGGCCTGGGGCGGCAAGAGCCTGTACAAGGATT
>CAWVZQ010000714.1:0-1943 GCA_963934405.1 uncultured Opitutales bacterium
AGTCCGGATCGTGATAAACTCGATCAATACCTGACTTCCGTGCGTGAGGTGGAGCATCGCTTGCAGATGTCCAAGGAGTGGCTTGACCGTCCTAAACCAGAACCGGGAATCAAACCAATCAGCGATGAGGAGAGAATGCATATCGAGGAGATGCCCCTGTTTTTTGACTTGCTTACGCTTGCCTTGCAGACCGATTCCACACGGGTGGCCACCTTTGAGATTCCCCTTGGCTTTTCCACCACCGATATAGACGGTGTATCTTTCGGTTATCATGGGCTTTCTCACCACAGCAAGGGCGAAGGGAAGCTCACCGAGCTTCAAGTGGCTGAGGATTACATATTCACTCAAGTCAACCGCTTGTTCAACAGTTTACGGGAAGCCAAGATCTTCGATGATACTTTGGTAATCGTGGGCAGCGGAATGAGTGACGGTTCAAAGCACAGCAATAAGGACTTGCCCGTGCTGATGGCGGGGGGAGGACTGAAGCACCAAGGACACATGGTTTCGCCTGATGAACACCATAAACGGGTGCCTCTGTGCAACCTCTGGCTATCCGCTCTTCAGTGGTTCGGAGTGGAACGTGATGATTTCGGCAAGAGCACAGGCACTTTTTCCGGACTGAACTTCTCCTAAGCGATGTTGCGCTTCGCAAGCTCTTCCTTGCCCCTCTTTGGGTTTCTTTTTTCATTTGTTTTTGGACTGAAGTGTTTGTCCGCCGAATTTCCATTCCGTACCTGGACTTCCACCGGAGGCACCCAAATCGAGGCCCGTTTACTAAGCAAGTCGGGGGACAAGCTCACGATTGAAAGAAGTGATTCCAAGCAGTTCTTGTTTCCACTCAGCATGCTCTCGGCCCAAGACCAAGCTTACGTCCGGAATGCGCTCAGCGGTCAACTCCAGCATCCGGTCCTCGCGAAGCCAATGCCTAAGGATTTTTTGAACAAGTATTGCACCCAGTGCCATGGGGAGGAGAAGCAGAAGGCGGACCGCCGTTTCGATATGCTATCCCAATCGATTGGAGATTTCCGGGAACAGGAACTTTGGCAGGAAATTGTCGATCAGTTGAATCTCGGGGAAATGCCACCTGATGATGAAAAGCAGCCCACGGAAGCGGAAAGACTGGCCGTAGTCGAGACCATTACCCGTGGAATTGCCCATGCCCGCGAGAAATTTGCCGGCAAAGGCAGTCACACTGTGCTTCGTCGTTTGAACAAGTTTGAATACACCAATACCATCAGTGACCTGTTGGGATTGAACACGGAGTCTTGGAATCCTGCGGCTGATTTTCCAGCCGACGTGATTGTGGATGGATTTGACAACGACGGAGCTGAGTTAGTCACCTCAGGACTGCTGCTGGAAAAATATTTCCCGGCGGCGGAGGAGGCGATCGTCCGCGCTACAAACTTCGGCGATAAGCCAGGGAGCAAACTTTACACCCAGAAGTCGCCATTCTATTTTAAGGGAAAAGAGTCCAAGGGCTTGCCCAAGCTTTTTCAGGTTGATCGCTACCGGTTCGTTCCGGAAACCCCTTACACGGATTTGTACGGGAGGTTCTATCGAGGGGGGCACTTGGGTTTTTTACCCCTGTATAGAGCGGGTGGGGTTCCTCATGGCGGAAGGTATACCATACGAGTAAAAGCCGGGGCGGTAAATCGGAACCATGGCTATGGAAAGATTCTCGATGATTTCCGAAACGGGGATCCATTGGTCATGGAGTTTGCTTCAGTAGACCGGAAGGGAAGCACGGCCGGAGCTGGCGGAAACGTTACGAAAGCGGTTTCATTGACCACGTTCGAGCTGGAAGAGGCAAAGCCGGAATGGTTTGAATGGACCGGTTATTTGGAGAAGGGGTATGAGCCGGAGGTCCGATTTAGAAATGGTACGGCGGCGGCGAAGCGTTTAGTCCGTCTGTTGTTGAATAAAGCAGATCAATTTCCTGAATT
>CAWVZQ010000715.1:0-1937 GCA_963934405.1 uncultured Opitutales bacterium
TTGCGGGCTCCGAGGTCTCCTCCGCTCACGGGGGCGTCCAGAGCCCTTACGCCCTGCTCCTTGGCAGTTTCATATATCCGTTCGGCCAAGCTCGGCTCCGAAGTCGTCATGTCTATGACCACCGAACCATTCTTTGCCGTGGACAAAATACCTCGCTCGCCGAGAAAAGTTTCTTCGACGTCTTGAGGAAAGCCGACGATGGAGAACACAAAATCGGCGCCCTCCGCCGCATCTGCAGCGGATTCGCACCATATTGCCCCTTGGTGCATCAAGGACAGGGCTTTGTCCTTGCTCCGATTGTGTACTCGAAGACCATAACCTGCATCCAGTAAATGTCCAGCCATCGAGGCTCCCATTACACCCGTTCCGATCCATCCTATCGACTTGCTCATAGAACTGTTGATAAATAGTCTATGCAAAATGGCAAAATGCAAATTGAGGGAACTCGAGAGTCGATGTGGTCGATAATCTGCCCTTTCCTTCAATAAGCTGAGCTTTCCTCGGCACCCATTTATTCATTATTCGAAGTATGTCGAAAAAAGGAAAGAATTTACTAAAACCCAAGGTTTCGGTCGTTATTCCTACCTACGAACGGATTGCAACTCTCTCTCGTGCTCTGGATTCAGTCATGGCTCAGACCTTTTCCGGTTTCGAACTGATCGTGGTGGACGACGGTTCGACCGACGCCACCGACGAAATGATTCTGCGGGATTATCCCACCGTTCGGCTTCACCGCCAAGAAAACACAGGTGTCAGCTCCGCCCGCAACGCCGGGGTCGCCTTGGCTTCTGGGGAATGGATCGCATTTCTCGACTCGGATGATGCTTGGTTACCCGAAAAACTTGAGCGGCAACTTTCTCATCTGGCGAATGAGCCTGAACTCCGACTAAGCCACACCAACGAGATTTGGATCCGAAATGGCAGGCGAGTCAATCAGCCCAAGGAATACGCCAAGTCGGGTGGTAGTATCTACCGCCAGTGCCTACCCCTGTGTTGCATTTGCCCTTCCTCCGCGCTTATCCGTCGAGACCTCTTTGATGAGATCGGAGGCTTCGATGAAACCTTTCCCGTGTGCGAGGACTACGATCTTTGGCTTCGCATAACCGCCCGCGAACCCGTTCACTATCTTGACGAAGCTCTCGTCCGAAAGTACGGCGGCCACGAGGACCAGCTCTCCTCCACTACTTGGGGTATGGACCGATACCGAACTCGGGCTCTTGAAAAAATCATGTCCAAGGAAATCCTGTCTTTGGCTGACCGAATTCTGACCAAGGAAATCCTCGTCAAGAAACTCCGGATTCTCGTCGCCGGCGCCCGCAAACGAGGAAATCAAGAGGTAGTTGCGGAATACGAACCACGCCTATCCGAGTGGGAACAAGTCGGAGTTTGAACTTTATCAACTGTTGAAAAAAAATGGTCGGGCCGGAGAGATTCGAACTCTCGACCCCTACACCCCCAGCGTAGTGCGCTACCAGACTGCGCTACGGCCCGACCTCTAGATGTACGAATTCAATCTCTATTCGAAACATTCAAGAGGTATTTCAATCGTCTTTATCGGGAGTGAAGTCAAGAGCAACTCCCCTTGAGCAATTCTTGGAAACTTGTTGATTTTGTAAAAAATTCATTGCGCGTCGGGTGACAAAAGAATTATGGTAGGTAGCATATGAATATAAACTTACCTGCACTCGTCGGTTCCGCCCTGCTTGCCATTGCGGCTTCCGTTCATGCCGTAAACGTTGAGCCACCGAAGGACGCCGTGCCTTTCCGGGGCAACCATTACAAGGCCTTTCTTGACACGAACAGCACTTGGTGGGAAGCCAAGTTCGCCTGTGAAGACATTGGAGGGGCTCTCGTCGCAGTAAGCTCAGTACAAGAAAACGAATTCATCCGACGTCAAGCCAAGGGCAAGCTCATCTGGTTGGGCGGTGCCGATGAGT
>CAWVZQ010000716.1:0-1937 GCA_963934405.1 uncultured Opitutales bacterium
AGTATCGTGAATTCCCCGAGCAAGCCGATGACATCTTCAATCTTAACGCCCAAGCAACCTTTGAACTCGCGAATTGGGCTTTGCGTCATGGCGTGAAACGTTTTCTCTTTGCATCCACAGGTAATGTCTATGGTTTTGGGGACAGGACTTGCAAAGAGTCCGATGTTTGTCTTACGGACTCCATGTACGGCGCCTCGAAATTGGCGGCGGAAACCATCTTGAGGCCATTTGCCCAGCATTTCGACATCACAATTCTTCGCTTTTTCGGCATCTATGGCCCAGATCAGGCGAATATGCTGGTACCGGATCTCATCCAACGTTTTCTTAAAGGAGAAGAGATTGTTCTGGATGGTAACTTGGGCGTTAAATTCAATCCGATCTATATTTCGGATGCGGTTGAAGCCGTTATCCGATTAATCACTGAAAACCTGCTTCCTGGCTACGAGATCATTAATGTGGGTGGCCCTGAGGTTGTTGACTTGCGGCAACTGGTCATCCAATTGGAAAGATTCTCGGGCCTTTCTGCAAAGACGAGAATCACCGAGTCCACGCCCAAGTGTTTGGTTGGCTCTACAGAGAAAATGAGCAGCTTGGTGAATTGGAATGCAAAGGTTTCTTTCAGCGAAGGCCTTTTCCTTACCTACAAGTCACTTCATTCCAATGCAGAGGAAGTTTAGGCCATGTGCGGGATAGCAGGTTTCTTCCACTTGGATGGGGCGCCGGCCGACTTAGCCCTATTGCGCCCCATGACCGATGCTATTTCTCATCGGGGGCCGGATGGCGAGGGGCAGTGGACGGATGGTCCAGTCGGTCTAGGTCATCGGCGATTGTCCATCCTCGACCTGTCCGACGCTGGTCGCCAACCCATGTTCACCCCGGACGGTCGTTATTCCATAACTTACAACGGCGAACTCTACAATTACCGCGAGTTGCGAAGGGAACTTGAAGATTGTGGTCATGAGTTCCGGTCTCGTACCGATACGGAGGTTATTCTCCATGCCTTCTCTCAATGGCGCGAAAAGGCGCTCGATCGTTTTAACGGCATGTTTGCTTTTGCCATTTGGGACAAGAAACTTAGAGAGCTTTTTCTTGCCCGAGACCGATATGGCATCAAGCCCTTGTACTGGTCGCGTAAAAAAAATCTATTCGCTTTTGGTTCCGAAATCAAAGCCATTTCCGCTCATCCCGATTTTCAGAGTCAGATCGATGAGAAAGGTCTTTTCGAATATTTTACTTTCCAGAATTTCTTCACAGAACGTACCTTGTTCAAAGGTATGTCCATGTTTCCCGCAGGTCACTGGTGGGTGATGCGTCCGCTGGGAGAAATGGAAACCAGTCCCGTGCAATATTGGGATTTTCATTTTGAAGAACCTGTTAATCCAGCCTCCAAGGAAGAATACGTAGAGGAGTTGGATCGCCTTTTTCAACAGGCTGTTCGCCGTCAGTTAGTAAGCGACGTCGAGGTTGGAGCCTATCTTAGCGGCGGTATCGATTCAGGTTCCATTACCGCAATTGCCAGCAAAGAAATTCCCAACATCAAGTCGTTTACTTGTGGTTTTGACCTACACGGTGTCTCTGAGTTTGAGTATGGTTTCGATGAGCGGGCAAAGGCAGAATACTTATCCCACCTGTTCCAGACGGAGCATTACGAGGTTGTCCTGAAGTCTGGAGACATGGAGCGTTGCTTGCCTGAATTCGCTCGGCACTTGGAGGAACCCAGAGTTGGCCAAAGCTATCCCAACTGGTATGCTTCAAAGCTGGCTTCTAAATTCGTCAAGGTGGTTTTGGCTGGTACCGGAGGGGACGAGATCTTTGCCGGTTATCCATGGCGATATTACCGAGCAGTGGTCAACGATGACTTCGAGCATTACATCGACCAGTACTACCTATATTGGCAAAGGTTGCTTAACAACACTGATCTCAAGAGGATGTTCGCT
>CAWVZQ010000717.1:0-1936 GCA_963934405.1 uncultured Opitutales bacterium
TTGTTGGCGAGGTGCCTGTGGTTTCACCGTAAAAGCGTACGCGGAAAGTGTCGGAGCGGGCCGACAGGCATGGGCCGAGCCTAGACAGCAGGTCGGCTTGAGTGAGAAATCCGGGAGCATGCGATGCCGCAGGGCCTGAGGCGGAAGTCGAACCTCCGGTTTTTCGAGCTGCCGTTTTGAGCTCCTTGTCGAAGTTTCGATGGGAAACCGCCAATATCATTTCATCGCGAAACCGCTTGTTGACGCCTGCATTCTCAATGGCGGCCGCGAGAGCGCCTTGCAGGGCATCGCTTTCCCAGTCGTCCGACACCGAGGAATCGTCGTCGGGCAAGGTGCGATTAATGAACTCGGCAAGAGATCGAAAAGGTCCGCGACGCTTGACTTGGGCCACGATTTCAGCGGCTAGAGTCCGTATTTCGGATTGGCTAAGCGATCGATACCCCAAGTAAGCCTCTTCGGAGGCGGAATTTACATTGTCTCCTTCCTTGATGGCCGAGCCGAGAGGTTCGTTGATCCTCAAGAAGGGCGACTCGTAGTCGTCTCCGGGTTGGACGCCGTCTTTGCCTTTGACCTTGGCTCCGAAGAATGAGCCGAGCAACGCAGACCAAGCGTGAACCGAGGTCGAGTTGACGTTGAAGGCCCCGTCCAGCAGAAGCATCGATGCCGCCAAGTCGTAGGACTTCAAGTCATCGTCGATCCGATCCCGAATCGCCATATAGGCTTGGGGCGCTGGAAGACCGGCTTCGACAAGTTCGCGAGCCTGTCGCCATAGGAGGCGCGGGTCCCGTCGAAGTTTCAATCGATCATTGGGCAAGGTGAAATCCATTTCCTCCATTTCCTTGGAAGTTACGCCTCGAGGAACGGTCGAAAGAAAGTAGCTGTCCCAAAGAGCTTCGTTCAGCAGGTAGGAATGGTCGTAGTGGTAGCCCGCATCAAGACGGGCCTCCGTGGCAGTCCATATATTATCACTTAGGTTGGCATAGAGGGCATCGAGAGGAATACGCGGATCGGCCAGCGAGTTGCCGATCGCATAGCTAGGTTTGAAACCGAGACCACGCATGGCATACTTTTCGTAGGAGGCTCCAATCTCGAAGGTCAGGTACTCGCGAATGAGCCTATGCGGTTTCGTCGAAAAGTCGACGTGGGAGAATTGGGCGAGGGAGCGAAAATGCTCGTGGTCATAGCCCTTGGGGATTTCGAACAATGTGCCTTGCGTCACCCCCGCTTGATGCGAGTAGGCGATGAAGGGGCTATCGTATGAAGCGGAACCCGAGACCGGCACCTCCCACTCGTCGGACGAAACCCGAGCCTTGTCGGTCCGATAGTTAGGGATGGTTTGAAGAGAACCCGTCAAAGGATGCTCCGCGCTTTCGGAAAATTCATACGGCGTAGGCGACAGGAGGGAGGCTCGGGGATTATAGTTGGCCAACCAGCGAATGCGTCCATCTCCATCGGACTCGTCCTCTTCCGCGGCGTATCGCATGACGAAGCGACGACCAACGGAACCAGCCAGTTCACTTGAACTGTAGCGACCGCTGGTTTTATGCGAACGCAGTGGAAATTGCTCGGGTTCCAATCCTTCATCCTGAAAGCGACCCATCGACAATAAAACCAGTGGCTCGTTATAGGAAGAATCCGTATCGACGGCACCCTTGAAGAGAGCGACGTAGGTCTCGTTCTGATCGAGAAGAACTTCACCGTGCGTGGGTTTTGAGTCACCGTCAAAGGTCTTGTCCGTTGGTTTCCAGAAGGTGTGACCTCCATTCCAACCCTCGGTCAGAACATTGCCCGGAGCTTGCCCGATGCTGTATTCAGCGTATTTCCTTTCGCCGGATGGAGTGAAAACAAGCGCCTCGCCCGCCTTCAATCCGGATGAATTGTCCAGAACGAAGCCGATCTTCTTACTCATTAGACCCGAATACTTCGTGGGAACCTT
>CAWVZQ010000718.1:0-1935 GCA_963934405.1 uncultured Opitutales bacterium
TTACGTGAAGGGCTGCCCCCATCCAAATGGATCGAGTTTTCAAGCTCATAAAGCCAAGGATTATCCCGGCGGCGATTGCCGCGAAAGTTTCGGGCATGGGCTTTCCGAAGTGGATCATGCAGTAAGGCACCATCATAACGAAAATCGCGTATGCGCCAAACTGGCGGCGGACCCCATGTAGCAGAAACCCCCGAAAGAAAAACTCAAGCCCGACGAATTGCAAAAAATAGGCACCCTCCCAAATCAAGAATCGAGGCCACAACGATTCGTTCGGGAAAGGTTCGAAAAAGGGATATGTCGCTTGAAATCCCTCGGAACGGGAAGCCACAAAAACGAGAGGAACCATCACTCCAAGCATTAGGAAGTACATCCACCACAAGGAGAAGACCCCCTTGAGTTTCACACCATAGTCCCCTAAGTTTTTCTTCCATACGAATCTTATTAAAATGACGGGAGGGACGACATATAACAGAGTTTGGCCACATGCCCAATAAAGCAAGAAGCCAAAACGATAATTCTCCGGAGACATCCAAGTCTCGGCATTGATCATTTCCGAAAAACTACTTTCCAGCCAATGGAGAAATTCGGCGTACTCCGCGGGTCGCAACAAATACTCCTGCAAGCTAAGAACCACCGCGACCAAGACTAAGACCCCGACCACTTGCCAATCGGGCCCGACCGAATTCTCGGATTTGAGGTAAGCTTTTCGTTCGCGTTCAGCCTCGGCCAGAGGTTCCGTCACGAAGAGAATAACAGTTTTCAGCCAGCTTTCCTTGCTCTCCATTACTCAAAGCCTACCTTGAGAAGGAGAACGGTCAAGCCCTGCTGGCTCGAAACTTATTCAAGAACCTCTGTCGCCGAGTATTCTCCAGTCTCTGCAGTTTCGGGCTCCGAACCGGGCCGGGGAAGTTCCTTCCACTCGTTCGACCAGCGGTTTAATTCTGCAAAACCAGTAAGTGAAAGTCGTTCCTTCACGTCCATGACCTGCCGTTCAGCCTTTCTCGACGGGAGATAGGTCATCATCAAGGAGGAATTGAAGGCGGAGCTGGGAAAGCTCCGGCTCCGAAGCACGTTTTTTTTCATTGTGGACGCAGCACGGAAAAGATTAAATTTTGGGTAAATAACCTTCATACCCCTGATTTGAAAAAAACTCAAAAATAAGTCTTACCCAAAACAACAATTTTCTGTCATGAAAAAGTTTCTCAAAGTTTGCAGCATTTCGTCCTTACTCTGCCTTTCAGTTTTCCCAACTTGGGCGGCTAAACCTTTTCCCAAAGACCCCGCGGAACGAGCCAAGGCCCTCGAACGCTACAAGCAAGGCCTAGGCTTGTACGCTAAAGGACAAAAACTCCAAAGCGACGGGAAATTCGATGAGGCCAATGCCACCTATGGCCAAGCCATGGTCTTGTTCCAAGACGGAGCCAAACCGGACATGGCCAACTGCTACAATAGGCTCGGCAACGCCCATCTGGAGAAAACTCCTGAAAAATCCCTTTGGTATTACTCGGAAGCCTTGTCGATTCGCAGGAAAGATCATGGGGAGGAACACGAAGCAGTTGCCGCAAGTCACAACAATGCGGGAACGGCCTGCATGAAAATGAAGGAATACGATCAGGCGATCGCCCACTTCGAGAGCTCGATGAATATCTTTCGGCGAGCAACTTCGGCACGAGACAAAAGGCAGGTCGGCGCCGCCCACAATCGACTAGGTAGTGCCTACTCTGCAAAGAATGAGCACGGCGAAGCAAAGCGGCATCAAGAAAAAGCCTTGGAGATTTTCTTGAAGGTATTCGGCCCCAATCACCCGAATGTAGCTCGCGCCAAACGCGATCTAGGTTATGCCATGATCCAAAACAAGGAAAAGAAGCAGGGACTAACCATATTGAACGAAGCCAAAGACATATTCATAGCCACCGAGGGAGCCCAGTACATCGA
>CAWVZQ010000719.1:0-1935 GCA_963934405.1 uncultured Opitutales bacterium
GAAGCGTTTGTGCGTTCGCCATTGCCCTTGCCGTTGGTCTCGCAGACCTTACGCAACCAAAGTTCTTTCCCCTCCGTGCTGAGGCAAAGGAGTTGCACCTCCTTGCCCTGCTCCAAGGTAAGGAACACCTTGTCCCCCACTACGATTGGAGTCGAGGATCCTGCTGCAGGTAGAGCGAACTTCCATAGAACGTTTTCTTTTTCATTCCAAACGTCAGGCAGGTTCTTGGCTGTACTTATACCGTCTTTACTCGGACCTCGCCAAGTTCGCCACTCAGCATGAAGGGATACCGAGAATCCCATAAGAAAAAAGCAGGTGAGAAGCTTCATGGTACGAAAAAAATTAAGCCAGCACGTCTTTCACCACATGCCCATGCACATCCGTCAAACGGAAATCACGACCTTGGTATCGGTAGGTAAGACGTTTGTGGTCAATGCCCAAGAGGTGAAGAATAGTGGCGTTGAGGTCGTGTACGTGCATGGTTCCGGGCGTCCACTTGTCCTTAGTCGGCTTGATGGGATTTCCGTCGGCATCTGCGATATTGTAGGCGTAGTCGTCGGTTTGCCCATAGGTGACACCAGGCTTTACGCCCCCACCCGCCATCCAGATGGTGAAGCAACGGGGGTGGTGGTCGCGTCCGTAGTTTTCTCTGGTAAGCTTACCTTGGCAATAGGCGGTTCGACCGAACTCTCCGCCCCATACCACGAGTGTGTCCTTGAGCAAACCACGTTGCTTCAGGTCTTTAATAAGAGCGGCGCAACCTTGGTCCACGTCCTTGCACTGGTTTTCATGCTCTCGAGGCAAACCACCATGGGCATCCCAACCTCGGTGAAAAACTTGTATGTTGCGTACACCGCGTTCAGCTAGTCTCCGAGCGTTCAAGCAACAGGCCGCAAAACTGCCGGGTTGGCGAGCTTCCTTGCCATAGAGTTCAAAAGTGGACTCCGGTTCCTTCGACACATCCATCAACTCAGGAACGGAAGTCTGCATACGGTAGGCCATCTCATGCTGTCTCAAACGAGCCAATACTTCGGGATCGCCAAAACTCTTGTGATGCTCGCCGTTAAGAACGGAAAGAGCATCAAGTTGAGCTCGCCGATCACTCCGGGAAACCCCCTTCGGATTGCTCAAGTAAAGTACGGGATCACCTTGACTTCGCAAAAGAATGCCTTGGTGGTCGGAAGGCATGAAACCAGTGCCCCACAAACGGCTGAAGAGGCTCTGCTCGGCATGCTTCGACTTCGCATGCATCACAACGTAATTGGGCAAATCCTCGTTCATGCTTCCCAGTCCATAACTCAGCCATGCTCCGAGACTGGGGCGACCCGGGACTTGGCTACCCGTTTGGATATAGGTAACAGCGGGATCGTGGTTGATGGCTTCGGTGAAGGCACTGTGAACCACGCATAAATCCTTTGCCACAGTAGCAGTATGCGGGAGCAGGGAACTAACCCACACTCCTTTGTCGTTGTTCTCGTGTTTAGTGAACTTGTACTTACTCGGAGCCAACGGCAGAGTTTTCTGTCTCGAGGTCATCCCCGTGATGCGTTGACCGTCGCGAACGTGTTTGGGCAAGTCTTTCCCGAAGTCCTCAGATAGCTTCGGCTTGTAGTCCCACAAGTCGTGGTGACTTGGACCACCACTCATGAACAGGTAAATTACCCGCTTAGCCTTGGGTGCGTGGTGCATGCCTTTTTGGCTGTCGGCGGCAGCCAACATTCCCGAAGGCAAAAGATTTGCCATAGCGGCAGTTCCCAGCCCCAAGGCCGCCCGCCCGAAAAGCTGGCGACGAGTAAGATGGAGATCGTGTTCGCGTAGTGGATTCGTGTTCATATCGGTAAGAAATGGGATTTCAATAAAGCAGAATTGCCAAGTCGCTCGCGAGAACCGTACCCGCTACTTGAGTCCAAGCAGCGACCTCCACAGGTTTCAGTT
>CAWVZQ010000720.1:0-1933 GCA_963934405.1 uncultured Opitutales bacterium
CCTTAAAGGGACGATGCAAGAAACCTTGCCCGTAATGCCTAGGGTTGCCTTGAGGAGCAAAGACAACTCCCATGTGGTCGTATCGTCCGTTACGGACCAATCTCTGCACGTTGCCCACCATTCCGACATCCTTTTTCTCTTTCAGTACGCTCAACATAGGAAGGAACCAATCACCCTCGACAAAGACGTCGTTGTTGAGAAAGCACAGGAATTCACCTCGAGCTTCTCGAGCGGCGAGGTTGTTGTTAATGGCAAAACCTTTGCGCTCCTCGTTGAAAAACACCCTATGGGGTGCATTGAGGCCTTCAAGGTACTCCGCAACACCATCGTTACTGGCATCATCCACGACGAGAACCTCGTAGGACAACTTGCCCGTCAAACTTCTCTCCAAAGATTCGAGGCACCTTTGCGTATAATCCAGTTGCTCGAATACTGAGATAAGGATGCTGACTTCGGGCGCATCGCTCATCCTTTGCATACTCCAAGTAGATTGGCAAAAAGTTCACGAGCGGTTCGCTTAACGTCGAATCGAATACGGGCGGCAGCGGCAGCGGCTTTGCGCAGGCTGATCACCTTCTTTGGGGATGCAAGCAAGACTTGGATTAGCTCCACCCATTGATCGGTTTGATGAGGATCGCGAACAAAGCCCGTGACTCCCTCCTCCAAAGCTTCCCCCGCTCCGCCATGAGGCGAGGCGATTACGACGACCCCGGCCGACATCGCCTCGGGAATGACGTTTGGCAGACCATCGCGATCGCCATCGGGAGCAACCTTGCCCGTAAAGAGAAAAACATCGCTTTCGGAGAAAAGAGCATGAACTTCGTCTTCGGGAAGAGCCCCAAGAAAGGTGACCTCATCGGCAAGTCCAAGACGATCGCACTCACGCTCCAATTCATCTCGTAATGGCCCTCCCCCGACGATTCGGGACTCAAACACCACCCCCGCAGCGCACAGGGCTCTCAATATCGACAATTGCTCAAAGTAACCCTTCTTGGGAACCAAACGCCCCACCGACAGGATTTGGATGGGTGAGACAAACGGTCCTCGCTCTGTCACCGGAGGCCATTTGGAAAGCCCGCGACGAACAAGCTTTAGCTTTTTCGAAGGTAAACCAAGAGAGGCAAGGCGCTCCTCAGTGGAAGCCGAAGAGGTCCGAACAAAGGCGGCTTCTCGTAGTTTTCGCTCGAGCAACCAGTCGCCATTACCACGAAAAACGTCGTAAGCATGGGCACCCATTGAATACTCGATACCTACGAGCTTCTTCAAGGCGAGGGCTGCGGTAGCGGGCATAGTGGCCCAAACCGCATGGCAAAGCTCATAGCCTTGGCACTTCATTTCATGAGCCCTAACAAGAGCAAAGCCAAGCCCGAGAAAAGTTTCGTTCCAATTCTGGACAGAGCGGCAAGGCCGATTCCAAAGGTCGCCCAACACCTCTCGAAACGCTTGTGGACGTAAAAGAACCCAGTAAGGCAACCAGAATAGCAGGCTCCATAATTCACGCAAACGAAAGCGATCTATCTTGCGCCCCTCGAACACATCATCACCTCTCCATATGGAAATAGGTGTTATCTCTGCTCCAATTGCCCATAGGGCAGTTAGTTCTCGTCGAACAAAAGTTTCGGTGGCTCGCGGGAAAGTAGCGTAAAGAAAAGCCACCTTGGGAGAATTAACGGGAAGATCGCCAACTGGGTTTACGCCCGTTTTGCGGCTATTGAGGCCGCCCACGCCAATGAGCCTAGTCAACGAAGCTTTTATCCGTGCCTCGAGAAGGGACTGTGGGGTTGCGCGAAACAATCGGAAGAGGCGTAATCCCACCATGATTTCCGTTGCCGTTAGTCCCGTTACCGTTAGTAGAGGTAGATGTAATTGGCGTGGATAACGCTTCCTCGGAATCTCCTTGAACGGTCGGATAATAATCAAAGGTCAATTTGAT
>CAWVZQ010000721.1:0-1930 GCA_963934405.1 uncultured Opitutales bacterium
CGCCGCCCGATGAATTCACTTTTTCGTCCCAGATCGATTTTCCCGTTTTTGCGTCCACGCAGAAAATTCTCGAACTGCCGAGGGCATAGACACGCCCATTGGCCACGCATGGTGTCGCCGACGAAGTTCTTCCCGAGGGCGTTCCCTCGAGGGAGCTTTTCCATAAGGTGGTTCCCGTCTTGAGGTCCATTGCGACAATTACGTCGTCCGCAACCTTCTTGGTGGGCGGGACGGATTCAATCACGCGCTCTCTTACGGTTGCTTCGAGTTTTTGTTCATCCAGCCATGCGACGAAAGCATTTTCATCTGGAAAGACCTTGTCCTTGATCTTGTATAGCTTGTTTGTTGCATCAATGGGGAAAGCCAATGGCCCCTTCTTGAACCGGGAAATTACGTAATCGCCGTACAATAGTTTCTGCTTGGGGTCCAAGTTTGCGTTCACCCACTCTTGGCTCCACTCGTCGAGCTTGCTTCCGCGCAGTCTTGGACTCAGCTTGATGCGGGCTTGTTCCATTTTATCAATGACCTCCTTCGGTAAGTTCGTGCGTCTCGCTCCTATCTTCCGAAGCGCTAGATTGTCCACTGTTCGCGTGGGAGTTGGCACGTCCCTGTGCCATACAAGTGACACGTAGGCCCTGTCTTCCGTTGCCACCACGCTTCCGAATCCTCCATCGTCCCCACTTGGTACAGGTTCGCTTTCCCAAAGTAATTTCGGGCCTGTTTCCGGCCATGCGTTTGCTAGCTTGGTCGAGGCCTTTGACGAACCGTCACGATTGGGCCCCCTCCACTGGGGCCACGAACCATCGGCATAAACAAAAGCTCCGCTGAAAACGGTAAAAAGAAAAAATGCAGTTATCTTCATCTCGCTCTGAGGCATTGATTGGTTATTTGGCGGGTCGCCAAGGTTGTGGGCCGTCGGGTTTCTTTGCTTGGAGAAACTTGGCGTCAACTTCCTTGTACCAGGCGTGGAGCTTTTTACGCATGGCATTGACGCGATCGGGATGCTTGTCGGCTAGGTCGTTTCTTTCGCCGATGTCCTTGCTTAGGTCGTAGAGATGGGTGTTTCCATCCTCGAAACGTTCGATCAACTTCCAGTCTCCCGTTCGTATGGCGGCTCCCGGAAAACCTCCTTGGTTGCTGTAGTGAGGGTAGTGCCAGTAAAGGGCTTCTCGGTCCAACTTTTTTTCGCCTTTCAGCAGGGGCATAAGATCGACGCCATCGATGGGACCGGCACCTTTCGGTTCACCGTCGGCCGCTTTGACGAAGGTGGTGAAGAAGTCAGTGCTCATTACCGGGTGTGAGCTTTGCGAGCCCGGTTCGGTTACGCCTGGCCAACGGATGAGAAACGGTTCTCGGATGCCGCCCTCGTAGAGCCACCCCTTCCCGCCTCGCAGAGGGAGGTTGGAAGTGGGAGAACCCTCAGAAGTCGAGAGCCCGCCGTTGTCCGAAGTAAAGGCGACCACCACCTCATTGTCCAAACCGAGGGACTTCAACTTGTCGAGGACCTTGCCCACGGCAAGGTCCATGGCTTCCACCATGGCTCCGTAAACCGCGTGTTTTTGCAGGATGCGCACCTTGCGGGCCCCCTTGTTCCTGGGCCAGACCATTTCCTCGTTGCCGAATTCCTTGCCCGACACCTTGGCGGCTCGCTTCTTGTATTTATCGACCAGGTCGGGTCGTCCGATCAATGGGGTGTGTACGGAGTAGAAGGAGAGCATGGCGAAGAACGGCTTGTCCTTGTTCGTCTCGATGAACTTGCAGGTGTCTTTTGCCAGTCGGTCCGGCAGATGCTCGCCGTCGCTGCCGTCGCTTAGGCGAGGATTCCCGTATGGCGAGAAGTACTTTTTTCCGAACCATGGCCCGCCATGTTTCCAACCGCCGATATTGACGTCGTAGCCCTGCTTCGTGGGCCAGAATTCTTCGGTTGGCC
>CAWVZQ010000722.1:0-1928 GCA_963934405.1 uncultured Opitutales bacterium
CTTTGTCGGGTTCTTCGTTGCGCAAGCGAGCAAGTGCTGCAGTGATGCGGAAGCTTCGATCTTTGTTTTCGGACAAGAGGCGATTTGACTTCTCAACGAGTTTGGAAATTTTGTTTTTTGACGCTGATGGATCGAGTAGCTCGAAATACAGTTCGGCGTTCTTTAGGGCGGTATTCTCGCTATGAATTTTTCGCAGTTTGGATATCCAGTGTCGAATCTCGTGAAGTTCTGCCGAGGATGCCCGATATTGCAGAAGTTTTTGCAATGCGTATCGCCTTAACCCTGGCTCATCTAAAACACTCTCTAGGATATGACAAAGGCTGCGGATATCTCCGCTTCCCTCGAAGTAACGGCATGTGGAAAGTACTCGACGAGTGTCCTTGCCAATTTCCTTGAGTAGTTGATCTAAGCCTGAGGTTACCTTCTCGAACTCACCAGAGATGGAATGAAGGCGCACGGAAATTATGAGCTTCCACTCAGAGGGGATGGCTGGAGCATTTGCCAACTCGTTTTTCATGTCGTCTCGTCGTTTGAGTACTGCCAATGCATTCATTCTAAGCTTGAATAGTTCTTCGCTCAGCCTTGCTCTGGCTGGAGGCAATTCCTCCAATAGGCGGGGGAAAGCCCTTAGGCGTCCCAGCCATCGGCAATATATTTCGAGCTGACTGTTGTCGTTTAGGCCGAAAATCTCCGAGCATTCTTCGAGCACAGCTCTTTTTTCATGTTCTTGACTTGCAGAATCAAAACGAAGTGCATGGATGCGAAGAAAATCTATCGGTTTGCTATGCGAGTTGGCTTTTAGTAGTTCGAGGCAACGGTCTAGACCTTGATTGGCAATCGGTAGGGTTGTATGGATCAGTGTCATGTGCCGAATTGCCTCGATGCCTGTTTCGTCTGGTCGCGGGGCAAACTTCGCAAGAAGTCTGCCCGCTTTCCCAAGATACTGGCTTTGACCTAGGTGAGCGGCAAGTTTTGCGTACAGAAAAACCACCTCGGTCGAATCATCTTTTTTTTGCTCGAGCAATTGAGTGACGATCTCTAGCGATTCGAGCGGTTTCCCCGCTTCGGCAAGGAATTCTGCATGTAAAAGCTTATGTTCGGAAAAGGATCGCCACTTAGCGTCTGCCTCTAATACTTCTAGCTGTTTTCTTGCGGCGAGCATGGCGAAATCCCGTGGGTTTCTCCTCAGGTTTACATCTTTGTTTCGAGCCACTTTGAGACAGTGGAGAACAAGCATTTCTCGGTCTTCTGAATTTGCTCCTTTGAGTTGCATTATTTTTTGCCATTCTAGGATGGCCTTCAATGGAGCAGTATGGGTTAACAGTTCAACATAGTTTCGCGCCACGTTTACGTCCTCGGGTAAAAGCAACATAGCGATTTTCGCTTTGTGAATGCCAGCATCCATGAGACCAGTTGTATTTGTTAAGCTCTCGCTTTTGAACATTTCGCTGTTGTTTACGAGTGTCTCGGCCTTCCACTTGCGGATTATTGGTAGGTATGAAGGGGCTGTGAAAAAAGCCGTGGCGAAAGACGCCAACACAAACATGGCTAGAAGATATGGAATAGGAAGATTTCTCATCAAGCTGACGACTGAAACTCTGAGTCCATCATTGCTACGACTAAACGATCAGAGGGAACGATAGGGTTTCAACATAATAGGCGATATCTATAAACTATTCCATTTATGTGCCAAAGTCTTCTTTCCGAATCTTCTGGTGTTACTCTAGGAACAAGTCCGGGGGTGCCTCGCAATCCTCCTCTAGAAGTAGTTTTGCAGATACGAACCGTCTTGCCCCCTTTTGCCCGTGAATACAAGCCTTGGTCATGCAATAATAAAACTGGAACTTGTCATTAAGGCAAGCTACCGCCCTTGGCTGCTTGCGGATTTCCGCAAAGCCTTCCATATGAACCTGAATGCAATGAACTGT